>JAGQTR010000601.1 GCA_020438915.1 Mycobacterium sp. | reverse complement strand
CAGGCCGTCGAGTTCGGCAACCGCCTGCTGACCTTCCTTGTGGTACTCGCCGCCGCAGCGGCCGTCATCGTCGTCACCCGGGCCCGCCGTCGTCGCGAGGTGCTGATCTACGCGTGGCTGATGCCGGCCTCGACGGTCGTGCAGGCGGTGATCGGCGGCATCACCGTGTTGACCGGGCTGCTGTGGTGGACCGTGGCCATCCATCTGCTGGCGTCGATGACGATGGTGTGGGTGGCGGTTCTGCTTTACGTCAAGATCGGCGAACCCGACGGAAAGGATGGTGCTGCGACCTCGGTCCCCCGCGTGCCGAAACCGCTGCGGCAATTGACCTTCCTCAGCGCCGTCGCACTGGCGGTGGTGCTGATCACCGGCACGATGGTCACCGGGGCCGGCCCCCACGCCGGCGACAAGAGCATCGACTCACCGGTCCCCCGGCTGGGGTTGGACATAGTCACCCTGGTGTACCGGCATTCTTCGCTGGTGACCGCATATCTGGCGCTGTTGGTCGGCCTGGGGTTCGGCCTGCTCGCGGTGCGCGCACCCCGAGCAGTGATGTTGCGTCTGGTCGTCCTGACGGTGCTGGTCTGCCTTCAGGGCGTAGTCGGGACGGTGCAGTACTTCATCGGTGTGCCCCCCGCGTTGGTGGCGCTACACGTCGCGGGTGCGGCCGCCTGTACCGCGGCCACGGCCGCCCTATGGGCGTCGATGAGAGAACGGACCGAGACCGAGCCCGTGCAACGCTGACTCGACCGCGCGGGCAAAGCGGCGCTGCTGAAGTTGTCGGACCGGTTCGTCGAGCTGCCGCCAACCCAGAGACGGTTCCACGAGCTCCAGTTCCAACAAATGAGGCGAATCGGCTGCACCGAGCACGTCGACGCGGGCGTAGAGCAGGTCGGTGATCCTGATATCCAGATGGTCGGCCGCGGCGGCAAGTGCTGCGTGTCCCACGTCCCAGAGCTCGAAGTCCGGATCGGCAGGCCGGAGTAGCTCCTCGGCGTAGGTTCCCGACGCGTCGAACACCGGCGTCCGGCCCGGCGGCGGAAGTAGCGGACCCTTGGTGAACGCGTGGGACTGCTCACCGCCGATGAACACCAGCGCCGTCTCGCCGTCGCGCACCCGCGGATCGTAAGGTTGCACCAGGACGCTCTGACCGCGCGCCTGTAGTGTGCCCGCATGCTCAATAGCCTTCGTCGCATCGGAAAACCGCTGTGCACCAACTGAGCCTGCGCCCACCGACGGTTTGACGACGACTTCGCCGGCCGGCACCCGCACCTGCTCGCCAGGTGCGAAGAACACGCTGGGAACGGTCGGCACACCGGCAGCGACGAGGTCGCCCAGATACCGCTTGTCGGTGTTCCAGGCGACGACCTTCGGCGAGTTGAGTAGCAGTGGCACCCGCCGGGTCCAGGCGAGGAAATCGTCGAGCCGGTCGATGTAGTCCCACGTCGCCCGCAAGATCACCAGGTCGGCCGTGAGCACCTGCGGGTCGTCCCAGGACAACCAGCGGGCGTGCAGGCCGCGCCCACGCAGCGCCTGCACCAGACCGGCATCGTCACCGTCGCCCTCGGG
>JAGQTR010000062.1 GCA_020438915.1 Mycobacterium sp. | reverse complement strand
GTCCTCAAGTACGACGAGGTGATGAACCAGCAGCGCAAGGTCATCTACGCCGAGCGCCGCCGCATTCTCGAAGGCGAGAACCTGGCCGAGCAGGCCCACCAGATGCTCGTCGATGTGATGACCGCCTACGTCGACGGCGCCACCGCCGAGGGCTACGCCGAGGACTGGGATCTGGAGAAGCTGTGGGAGGGGCTCAGGCAGCTCTATCCCGTGGGGATCGACCACCACGATCTGGTCGACTCCGACGCCGTCGGCGAGGTGGGCGAGTTGACCCGCCAGGAACTGTTCGACGCGCTGATCGCCGACGCAGAGCGCGCCTATGCCGAGCGTGAGGCTGAAATCGAGGCGATCGCCGGGGAGGGCGCGATGCGGCAGTTGGAGCGCAACGTGTTGCTCAGCGTGCTGGACCGCAAGTGGCGTGAACATCTCTACGAAATGGACTACCTGCGCGAAGGTATCGGTCTTCGTGGGTTGGCCCAGCAGCGTCCCGAGGTCGAATATGCCCGCGAAGGTTACGACATGTTCATCGGCATGCTGGAGGGGATGAAGGAGGAGTCGGTCGGCTTCCTGTTCAACGTCAGCGTCGAGGCCGCACCGGGTCCGGCAGTCTCGCCGATGGCGGCGCCCCCCGGGCTTGCCGAGTTTGCGGCCGCGGCAGCCGAGTCGAACAAGGGTGGTGTGGCCACCAAGCAGCGGCCCGCCCCGTCGGCTGCGTTGCGCGCCAAGGGGGTTGGCAACGATGCACCTCCGCTGACCTACTCGGGTCCGTCCGAGGACGGGGGGGTGGAGGTCACCCGCTCCGGCGGTGCGCAAAAGGCCGGCGCCAACGGTGGTGGCAGCCGTCGTGAGCGTCGCGAAGCGGCCCGCCAGCGGGGTCGTCATTCCAAGGAGCGCCGCGTCTAGGTCGACCCGGCCCATCGAGACTGCGTGGACGGTGCGGAAGCGGCAGTGATCTTCGCCATAGGCGCGTTCTGGCTGGATGCTGAGCCGATCCTGATGCTCAGCCGATCTGCAGTGCGACCATCCGCCAGCGGTCCCGATGCCGTTCGATGCGGGCGGCGACGGCGTGCACGCGTCCCGCTCGCATGAACGACGCGAATACCTCCGCCGCACAGACCTCGCCGTTCTGGTCGGTGCCGGCGCCGCGAGGGTCTACGGCGCGCACCCGCACCCGCCGGATCGTCGCGCTGCCCCGGCGCGTCGCACCGGCCTGGGCGATCACGCCGTCGATGAGCGCCGGGGTCATCAGCGGACGCAGCTGAGCCACCGGTCTGCGTCGATCGATGACCTCGATGACCTGGCGTAATGCCGTCTCGGCGAAGATCACCGCCGATTTGGGAGGTGGGGGCTCACAGAGGTGCAGCGGCGGCCGACGGGTACGCGGTGAGCGACGATGCAGCGTGTCTGCCGACGGTGTCGGACACGACGGACCGGGCAGCCGACCGAGGGGTTCAGGTGCGGGTTCGCAGTCGATGACCGGCGCGGTCGTCCACCGGGGAGGCGTTGAACCAGGCGAGGCGGATGAGGTCGATAGGGTCATGGTGGCTCTCCAGCGATCGGGCACGACAGTTCGGTATCTGCTGGAGAGTCGCAGACGGTTCCATGATCCCACGCCCGACAGGCGCCACAGCGCACCCGTTGAGGGCGACCACCGATTCTGTAGATAACGTGACAGTGTTCGTCGGGTGATCGAGAGGAGGGCGACGCCGCAATGGTGACGAGGTTGTCGGCGTCGGACGCGACATTCTTCCGGATGGAGAATTCCGCAACCCCGATGTATGTCGGTTCACTGTCCATCCTGCGCAGGCCTCGAAACGGGCTGAGTTACGAAACCGTGCTGGCAACCGTCGAGCAGCGACTGCCGCAGATCCCGCGATACCGGCAGAAGATCCGCGAAGTGCGGTTCGGGCTGGCGCGCCCGGTGTGGGTGGACGACCGTGACTTCGACATCACCTACCACATCCGTCGCTCGGCGTTGCCGTCGCCGGGCAGCGACTCCCAACTGCACGAGCTCATCGCACGGCTGGGATCCCGGCCGCTGGACAAGTCCCGGCCGCTGTGGGAGATGTACCTGGTCGAGGGCCTGGCAAAGAACCGGATCGCGATCTACACCAAGTCCCACCAGGCCCTGGTCAACGGGATGACCGCACTGGAGATCGGCCACGTGATCGCCGATCGGACCCAGAAGCCGCCCGATTTCGGTGAGGACATCTGGATTCCGTCGCGGGAACCCAGCGATCGCCAACTGGTGATCGGTGCGCTCGGTGAGTGGGTCGCCCGGCCGACCGCGCAGGCCGCCGCGGTGCGTACGACGGTCACCGAGGCGGTGACCAGCACCGGGCACCTTCTCGACCTGGGGCGCCGGGTCGCCGATGTGGCACGTACCGTCGCGCGCGGTACCGCGCCGAGCAGCCCCCTGAACACCACGGTGTCACGCAACCGCCGGTTCTCGGTGTCATCGGGCAGCCTGGAGGTGTTTCGCCAACTACGCGTCCGCTATGACTGCGATGTCAACGACGTGGTGCTGGCGGTGGTCGCGGGCGCGTTGCGCAACTGGTTACTGTCCCGGGGAGAGCCGGTGACGTCGACGACGACCGTGCGCGCGATGGCCCCGATGTCGGTCTATCCCGACGGCGAACTCGACTCGGGCGGACCCGGGCAGGCGATCAGCGCGGTGTCGCCGTTCCTGGTGGATCTGCCCGTCGGCGAAGCGAACCCGGTGGTGCGGTTGTCGCAGATCGCACACGCCACCGAGTCACACCCCACCGCGGGCAATCTGGTGGATGCCCGGACCATCGTCACGCTGACAGGCTTCGGCCCTCCGACGTTGCACGCCATGGGCATCCGCGTCGCCACCACCTTCTCGGCCCGTCAGTTCAACCTTCTGATCACCAACGTGCCCGGTGCCCAGAAACAGATGTTCATCGCCGGCACCAAGCTGCTGGAGACCTACGCTGTCCCGCCGTTGCTGCACAACCAGGTTCTCGCGATCGGGGTCACCTCCTACAACGGGATGCTCTACTTCGGCATCAACGCCGATCGGGACGCCATGAGCGATGTGGACATGTTGCCCCAGCTGCTGCGCGAAGCCCTCGACGAGTTGGTGGAAGCCGCACAGTAACGCGGTCGTCATCGCCCGAGCCGCACTACGATTCGCAGGTGGGCAAGGACAAGCCGAACAAGATTTCCAATGAGCTCTACCACGCTGAGCTGTTCCGACTTCAAACCGAATTGGTGAAGTTGCAGGAGTGGGTCCGCGAAGCCCAAGCCCGCGTCGTCGTCGTGTTCGAGGGGCGCGACGCCGCCGGCAAAGGCGGCACGATCAAGCGGATCACCGAGCACCTGAACCCGCGTATCACCCGGATCGCCGCCCTGCCCGCGCCGTCGGACCGTGAGCAGGGGCAGTGGTATTACCAGCGCTACA
>JAGQTR010000600.1 GCA_020438915.1 Mycobacterium sp. | reverse complement strand
GCAGCATCGTCTGCCATGTTTGCTCCTCTGCGGCAGTCTGGGCCAGGTTGGACTGTGTATACACACGTCCGTCCGGTCCAACGTACGTGCCGCTCGCCGGGTCATACTCGGCGGCTGCCACCGGGGGCGGTGCCGGCGCCGGAGCCGGAGCCGCTTCTGCAGGTGGCGAGCCGGGTCGCACATGGGGGACGGATTGTCCGGACAGGGTGGCGTTCGGATCGCCCTTCCAGTTGTACCCGTCGTTCAACGGCACATACTCTTCATCGCTCTCGCACAGCTTCACCGTCGGCCCACGCTTACCCGGCCGGGTTACGCAGGGCAGGTTGCGCGCGCCGCGCACGTTGAACGCCGAATCCTGGGGAACCCGGCAGTACAGATCGCCCGCCGGCCGGTCGGGATAGTCCTCGAACGTCGCCGCACGCTGCTGCTGAGCCGGCAGAAATCCGGTCGTACAGGGCGGAGGCACGTTCAGGTTCAGATTGAGGGTCAGGTAGTCACCCATGTAGTCCTGCTTGGTGCCCTTTTTCGCGACGCCCACGGCCTGGGTCACCGCGGTGCCTTGGGGCAGCAGCACCAGCAGCTGCTCAAGGTTGGGCTGGTAGGTGACCGCCACCTCGCCGATGCTGACCAGGTTGGCAAGCACGATGGGCAGGGTCGGTTGCAGCCGGTCGAACAGCGCTCGCACCTCTTCGGCTGCCCCCGGGCCCTTGTTGAGGATGCCCGACACCGCCCCGTCCTGGCTCTGCAGCTGGCCGGTGATGCTCGCCAGGTTCCCGGCCCAGGCCCGGATCGAACCCGCGGTATCGGTCTGTGAGTCCAAGATCGGCTTGGAATCGTCGATCACGGTAATCAGCGAATCCAGGTCTTTCCGGGCGTCGATCGCCAAATTCGTTGACCCGGTGACCAATCGGCGCAACTCCGGACCGAGTCCGCCGACGGCGATGTAGGCCTCGTCGATGACTGTCTTGAGGTTCTCCTGCGGGATCGCCTGCAGGCCACGGTTGGTCAGATCGAGGATCTTGTTGACGTCGGTGGGCACCCGCGCGCGGTCGCGTGGGATGACGTCGCCGTTGCTCAGGTTGGGGCCATCGGCGCTCTGCGGCAACAGCGTGATGAACAGTTCGCCGACCGCCGACCGGCTGCCCACCTGGGCCACCAGATCGGCCGGGATCTTCACGCCCGAGTCGAGCGAAAGCTCGGCGGCCACACCGTTATCGGTCAGATGGACATTCTCCACCAGCCCGACCTGCGATCCCCGATAGGTGACGTTGCTCCGTTCGTACAGACCGCCGGTCTCGGGTAACTCCAGGGTGACCTTGTACTGCCCGATTCCCATCATCGCGGGTATGCGCATGTATCCGAAGACCATGATTCCCAGCGCAACTGCGGCTATCAGGGAGAAGATGGTCAGCTGGATGAGCATCTGTCGAGTCACACGCATGTCATCGCCCCTGATCCCAGCGGTACGGTGCGAGCAGGGGGTTGCCCTGCGTCGTACCTGGTGACTTCCACGCCACCGATGGTGAATTTGGCGCGTTACAGGGGCTCGGCATTTGACCGATCGTGCGGCCCCATTGCAACTCCAACCAGGTCAGGTCGCACTCCCACCGGGTACCGGTGAAGAAGCTCGCGTCGATGCGACTCAACGTCAAGTCGGCGATCAGCGTCAGGTTGGCGTAATCGCCGCGTAGCCAATTGGTCAGCGTCTCTTTCGGGAACGGGAACGTCGGCAGGAAGCTCAACGACCGAGTGAGCGCCGGACCGGCATCGGCCAGCGACTGCAGCACCGGGCCGAGATCCCTGAGCTCCTGCACCAGAGCTTCCCTGGTCTGGTTGACTGAGTCCGCCGTCACCGCGCTGAACCTGCCGAGCTGCACCAGCGCCTCGGACAGCGTGTCGCGTTGGTCGCGCAACACCGCCAGCGCGTCGGGGATCGTCTTCAGTGCCCGGTCCACCACCGGCTTCTGATCGGCGATTTGCACGACGAGGTTGTCCAGGCTCTCCGAGGTGGCGATGATGTCATCGGTCTGATCGTCGAGGTGTCCGATCGCGATGTCCACCTGCTCGATCAAGCTGCGCAGATCATTCTCCCGGCCGGTGAACGCGATGCTGAGCGCCGCGGTGATGTCCTGGACGTTTCCCAGGCCGCCACCGTTGAGCAGCAGCGCGACCGCGGACAGCGCCTGCTCGGTGGTCGGGAACGCCCCCGCAGACGCGAGCGGGATCACCGCACCGTCTTTGAGCCTGCCCTCGGGCGCGGTATCGGTTGGAGCAGACAACTCGATGTGCTGCGAACCGAGCAAGCTGGTCTGTCCGACCTTCGCGGTGGCGTTGGCGGG
>JAGQTR010000061.1 GCA_020438915.1 Mycobacterium sp. | reverse complement strand
GCGCCGAATAGGCGTGGCCCAGATGGAGCAGCCCGGTCGGGCTCGGCGCGAAGCGGGTGACGGTATCGGTCATCGAGGCTGGTTCGGCACCACACATGTTGGCAGGGCACACTCTGCGGAAGACACCGCCCCCGCGCCACTCCGGACTTGATCCGGGGTCCTTCAGCGACTTGAGCCTTTCCGCCGAAAGACCCCGGATCAAGCCCGGGGTGGCGCCATCTGGCAGGAGGCATTCCGCTGGCGGCTTTCCGCACGTGACAAGCGGGATAGGATCGGCTTCGATCTGCGGCGCGTCGCAACCGGAGGTGCCCGTTTCCGTGACCAAGCTGACCCAGAAGAGCCTGCGTGCCGGGCTGGAGGAAGTTGCCGCGGCCGACCCGCATGTCGCCGCCGCGCTGGCGCTGGTGGGCATTCCGGCGTTGCGCCGGCGCGAGCCGGGCTTCGAGACGCTCCTGCGCGACCACTTCGACCGCGAGGAGAACGGCCTGTTCCCCGCCTCCGCGATCGAACTCGCCGACGGCGCCTGGGAGCGCGTCCACGAGCTGACGCCGCCGGCGGCCTGACGTGGCGGTCGGCGAGAGTACGCCGGGCCCGGGCCGGCCGTCGGGGCAAGGCCGGGCGTCGGCTCCGGTTCGGACCGCGTTCCTGCTGGTGCCGGGCCTGGCCCTGCTCGCCGGCCTGAACGCCGCGCTGCTGCTCGTCGGCGTCTGGGCGCCGGTGGCGGGCGATGCGGGCGCGCATCTGCCCGCCCGGCACGGGATGCTCATGGTGCTCGGCTTCCTCGGCACCCTCATCGCCCTGGAACGTGCGGTCGCGCTGCGCTCCGCGTGGGGCTACGCCGCGCCGGCCTGCCTGGGCGCCGGCGGGCTGGTGCTCGCCGCGGGCCTGCCCGCGACCCTCGGGGCGGTGCTGCTCGCCGACGGCGCGGCTCTGCTGTTGGCGCTGTACGTCGCCCTGTACCGCCGCCGCGGCGACACCTCCGTGGCCGTTGAGTCGCTGGGCGCCCTGTCGGCGCTGGTCGCCGCCCTGCTGTGGCTGCGCCTGGACGTCCCGGCCCTGGTCGCCTGGCTGGTGGCCTTCATCGTCACCACCATCGCCGCGGAGCGGGTCGACCTGGCCCGGCTCGCGCTGCCGTCCGGCGGGGAGAACGTCGTCCTCGCCCTGAGCGTCGCGCTCGTCGTCGCCGCGGGGGTCGGGCTGCTGGCCCCGGACCCGGGCGCTCGGGCGTTCGGTGCGGTGCTGATCGCGCTGGTGGCCTGGCTGGCGCGGTACGACGTGGCCCGCCGCACCATCCGGTCCAGCGGGCTGCCCCGGTTCAGTGCCGCGGCGATGCTGCTGGGGTACTTCTGGCTCGGCCTCGCCGGGGCGGTCTGGCTGCTGGGCGGGCGGGCCGACGACCAGGCCTCGTACGACGTCGCGGTGCACGCCACCTTTCTCGGCTTCGCGATGTCGATGGTGCTGGCCCACGCCCCGGTGATCCTGCCGGCCATCGCACGACGGCCGCTGCCCTACCACCGGGCGATGTGGGTGCCGCTCGCCGTGCTGCACGCCGGGCTCGCCGTCCGGGTCGCCGGAGACCTGGCGGCTCGCCCGACGCCCTGGCAGGTCGGCTCCGTCGGCACGGTGCTCGCCCTGCTCATGCTGCCCCCGGTGCTGGTGACGCTGGCGGCGCGGTCACGACGTACGGCTCCGGCCCGGCGTACGGCTCTGGAACGGCGCACCCGACCGCAACCCGACCCCGAAGGCGCCGCCCGATGACCCGTCCCGACTCCCGCGCCTGGCCCCTGCGGGACTATCCGGTGCTGCTCTGGCTCGCCCTCGCCGGGGTGGTGGCGCTGGTGCACCGTTATCTCCCCGAGGCCCGCTGGCTGATGGTGCACCTGGTCGTGCTCGGGGCGCTCACGCACGCCATCGTCGTCTGGAGCACCCACTTCACCCAGGCGCTGCTCAAGACGCCGGCGCACCTCGACGTGCGGCGGACCCAGTCGCGGCGCCTCGGCCTGCTCATCCTCGGTGCCGCGGCGGTGATCGTGGGCGTCCCGACCGGCTGGTGGGGGCTCGTCGTCGCCGGCGCGGTCGGCCTCGCGACGGCCGTCGGCTGGCACGCGTGGGCGCTGGCCCGGCGGCTGCGGGCGGCGCTGCCGGGGCGGTTCCGGGTGACCGTGCGCTACTACCTCGCAGCGGCGGCCGCACTGCCGATCGGGGCGTCGTTCGGGGCGTGGCTCGCGCACGGGGTGGACGCGCAGACGCGGGGCCGCCTGCTGATGGCGCACACCATGACGATGGCGCTCGGCTGGGTCGGGCTGACCGTCGCCGGGACCCTGCTCACGCTGTGGCCGACGATGCTGCGCACCCGGATGGCTGACGGTGTCGAGGTGGCGGCCCGGCGTGGCTTACCCGCGCTGCTGGCGACTCTGCTGGTAGCGACCGGCGGCGCACTGGCCGGCTCACCGCTGATCGCCGGAGCCGGTGCGGCCGGCTTTCTCGGTGCGGTCGTGTTCGTCCTGTGGCCGCACCTCGACGAGATTCGCCGCAAACGGCCCATCGACTTCCCGACGCTATCGGTGCTGTGCGGTGTGGCGTGGCTGATGGCAGCGCTGGCCTACGTCGCCGTCGCGCTGACGCTGTCCCCGACATGGCCCGCCGCCGTGGCTGCCGCGGGAAACATCACCGCCGCGTTGCTCGCCGGCTTCCTGGTGCAGGTGCTTCTGGGCGCGTTGGCATATCTGATCCCGGTCGTCATCGGTGGACGCGCTGCTGCGTTGGCGGCGATTCACGAGCTCGAACGCGGCGCCCCATGGCGGCTGAGCGTCGCCAACAGCGCACTGCTGCTGTGCGTGCTTCCCACCCCGAGCCTGGTTCGGGTCGTCGCGTCGGTGCTGGTACTGGTGTCCTACGCGGCCTTTCTGCCGCTGCTGGTGCGGGCGGTCTGGCGGGGCTACCGCAAGCGGGGCGCAGCGTCGGAGCCAGGGCGACCCGAGTCCGTCCCGCTGCGGCGCAAACTGGGCATCGGCGCGGCGGGGTTCGGGGTAGTGGTGCTCGCCGCGGCCGCCGGTATTGCCGCCGATCCCGCATCTCTTGGAATCGCCTCGGTACCAACAGAGTCGGTGAACGCAACCGGACAGACCACCCAGGTCGAGGTTCGCATCGAGGGAACGCGGTACGTACCCGACTCGGTGGAGGTGCCCAGCGGGAACCGGCTACTGATCACCCTGATCAATACTGGGAAGGACCGCCACGACCTGGTGCTGGCCAACGGCACCCGCACCCCGCGGATCGCTCCCGGTGATACCGCGGTCCTCGACGCCGGCGTCATCGGCTCCGGCCTGGACGGGTGGTGCTCGGTGGCTGGACACCGACAGATGGGCATGACCTTCAGTGTCCGAACCACTGGCGCCCCAACCGAAATGCACTCCGAACACCCTGCGACGACCCCCGGCATCCCCGCCGTCGACGTGGCCCGCAGCCTGGCTGCCGATCCCGCCCCGGACTTCGTCGCGCGCGACCCCGCACTGCCCGCTGCGGTGCCCGATCACCGCATCACGCTTGCGGTTACCGAAACGGTGCAGGAGGTCTCCCCCGGTATCTCACAGCGGCTGTGGACATTTGGCGGAACAGCACCCGGACCAACGCTGCGCGGCAAGGTCGGCGACGTCTTCGAGATCACGCTCGTCAACGACGCCACCATCGGACATTCGATCGACTTCCACGCCGGGGCGTTGGCACCCGACAGACCGATGCGCACCATCGAGCCAGGCCAGCGTCTGGTCTACCGATTCACCGCATCGCGGGCAGGTATCTGGCTCTACCACTGCTCAACGATGCCGATGTCAGTACACATGGCCAACGGCATGATCGGTGCGGTGGTCATCGATCCACCGGATCTGCCGACCGTTGACCGCGAATACCTGCTGGTGCAGTCCGAGTTCTACCTGGGGCCGCAAGGAGGCGAGGTCGACGCCGACAAAGTGGTTGCCGAGAAGCCTGACCTGGTGGTGTTCAACGGGTTCGCCCAGCAGTACGACCACGCACCACTGATCGCACGCGTCGGCGAGCGGGTTCGCATCTGGGTGCTGGCCGCAGGGCCGAACCGCGGCAGCTCTTTCCACGTTGTCGGCGGCCAGTTCGACACCGTCTGGGCGGAGGGCGCTTACCGGCTACGCACGGGCGCCGGCGGAGCGCAGACGCTCGGGCTGTTCCCCGGCCAGGGCGGATTCGTCGAACTGGCCTTCCCGGAACCGGGCCATTACCCGTTCGTCTCGCACACGATGGTCGACGCCGAACGCGGTGCCCATGGGGTCATCGCGGTGAGTTGACCGGTGCCCATCCACCCGTACCCGGTCGGGCAAGATATCTGCCGATGCCCTCTTCGCTCGGCGATGTCCTCGCCACCTTGACACTCCAGCGGGTCGGTCCGGCGCTCTTCGTCGGCCGGCAACTCCCCGCACCGGCCAACCACATCCTCGGCGGGCACATCTCGGCTCAGGCGTTGTTGGCGGCCAGTCACACTGCGCCGGGCCGCGCGCCGCACAGCGTGCACACCTATTTTCTTCGCCCCGGCGACTCCCGAATGCCGGTCGAATTCGCCGTCACCGAACTCCAAGAGGGGCGGACGTTTTCGGCCCGTCGGGTCACCGCTCGGCAACAGGGCGAGATCCTGCTGGAAGCCATGTCCTCCTTCAAGAGCCCCGACACCGGGTCTGCTCAGGTCAGTTACCAGCCACCGTTTCCACAAGTGCCGCAACCAGAGTCCTTACCGTGGGTGCCGCCACACCGCGCGGAGTCTGAACAGGTCGGCGAGGGGCAATGGGCGAGCCTGCGCTGGTTTGAGCGGCGGGTCGTCGACGCAGAGCAGACACCGCCGGCCCGGTCCCGGATCTGGTGGCGACCCGACGGTGCGGTGCCCGACGACCCGGTGCTCACGGCGGCCCTGGTGGCCTACCTGTCGGCGGTGACACTGACCGAGCCGGCGTACGCGGCTCGCGGGAAAGTCGGCGCGTCGGCGCAGCGCGACCATTCGGTGTGGTTTCACGCACCGGCGGTGTTGTCCGATTGGCTTCTCTACGAACAGTCTTCGCCCAGCAGCGCCGGCTCACTGGCGCTGGCGAGCGGCACGATGTTCAACCGGAGCGGGGACTTGGTGTGCACCGTGGGGCAGGAAATGTACTTCCCGCCGCCGCGCTGAAGCGCGCGGGTTTGGCCGTTGCTGCCAAAATACGGCCATGACGACTGAGGAACGGTCGCTGCGCAGCGGCGACTTTCCGGTGCACTGGCCGGTACTGACCCGGTGGACCGACAACGACATGTTCGGCCACCTCAACAACGCGGTGTACTACGCGTTGTTCGACACCGCGATCAACGCGTGGATCAACACCAACACCGGCACCGATCCGCTGACTGCTCCGTGGCTCGGCGTGGTGGCCGAGTCCGGGTGCCGGTACTTCTCCGAGACGGCGTTCCCCGATCCGCTGGCGGTGGGGTTGGCCGTCGAGCGGCTGGGACGCACCAGCGTCACCTACCGGCTCGGGGTGTTCCAGACGCGACAGGGTGTCGTCGATGCCGGCGATGAGCCGGTCGCTGCGGTCGGGCATTGGGTGCACGTGTACGTCGACCGCGCGCACCGCCGGCCCATACCCATTCCCGGGGGGATCCGCACCCTGCTCGAAGGCGCCCGAATGACGAGGTGATCCGGCGGGGGCACTCAGCACGAGACCGTCTGCAGATCACCCGTAGGCCGCTCAAGCCCACGCCGACCTGCTCGATCTCACGGTGGAATTCCTGCCCTGGGTGCGCTGTGCCGTCGTCACTCCCCCAGCCCGCTGAGTCGTGCATCAAATGGGCGAAGTTCGGCCAGTGCATGCAGATTGTCGAGGTACTCCTCGACGCAGGAGTGGCTAAAGGCCCCCGGGATGATGGTGGCGCCGTGGGCGACGGTCTGGGCGAGGACATCCTGCGTCTGCGCCGGGTCGTTGATCGGATCGAGCTTTTGCGCCGGTGGCAATACGACTTCGAAACCCTTTGGTAGTTCTACTCGTCGCAACCATTGTTCGGCTTGGTCCGGTGTCACGCCGAACGGGCACCACCCGTCGGCCAACGCGACCGCGCGGCGCAGGGAACGCAGCGTGCGGCCGCCGACCCAGATGGGCACATGCTCCTGCACGGCGCACGGGTCGACGACCATCCCTTCGAATGAGTACCGCTCGCCGTGATACTCGGGCTCTGACTTCGACAGCGCCGCCCGTAATGCCTTCAACGCATCCTCGGCACGCTCGCCGCGGTCGTCGAACGGTGCCCCGATGAGATCGAACTCCTCCTTCAGTGTCCCCACGCCGACACCGAGGATCACCCTCCCGCCGCTGACTTTGTCCAAGGTGCCGTAGCGCTTGGCGATCTCGAGGGGGTGGTGGTAGGCCAACACCAGCACGTTGGTTGCCAAGCGGATCCGCCGGGTCCGGGCGGCGAGATAGCCGAAGGTGGCCAGCGGATCCCAGTATCGGGAGCCCCGGCGGGCGCGCTCGGTAGCCGGCAGCGCGATGTGCTCGCTGCAGGTGAGGTGGTGATAGCCCAGGCGGTCGGCGGACTCCGCGATCCGGGCGAGGTCGTCGATCGAGCCGTCCCGTTCCCAAGGCCCGGCGCCGGCCATCATCGTGACCACTGGTGTGGCCACCGAGAGTCTTATCTTCGACGCGTCCGTCATCGCTGCTACTTGCCGATCGCAGCCGCCAGCCCCTCGGGGTCAGCCACGCTCACCCACAGCGCGGAGTGGTCTCGAAAACCCATGACCTTGGGGATCTTCTCCTTGAAGGCGACGCACAGACCGGACTTGTTGTTGGTGCCGAAGGTGATTCCGTCGTCGGCGAAGCTCAGCCGCAAACCCACCGCCGTGTACCACCGGTGCGGCCCGGTGACCTCGGTGTGGTCGACATTGTCCAGCGGGGTCTCGACGCCGAAGCGGCCGTAAGTGACCCGCAGCAGTCCGTCGTCGGTGAGGGTGACACCGTCACCGTCGCTGACGCCCAGCACCGCGAACAGCGGTGCCCACCTGCGGTCGAGCCGGTACGGAAACGCTGCTGGTGGCCTCATGGACGCAGACTGCCAGACCGGCACGCGTCGCGCGAGGGTGGGGTCGTTGATTAGCCTCGGGGCAATGAAGGCCATGGCGCAGCGCACCTGGAATCCCTCGGAGACGCTCGAACTCGTGGAGCTATCCGCTCCGGAACCCAAAAAGGGCGAGGTCCGGGTGCAG
>JAGQTR010000599.1 GCA_020438915.1 Mycobacterium sp. | reverse complement strand
CCCACCACCGCACTGGATGTCACGACACAGGCCCAGATCATCGACCTGGTCCGCGCGCTACAGCGCGATTTCGGCACCGCGGTGGTGTGGATCAGCCACGACCTCGGGGTGATCGGTCAGGTGGCACAGGAGGTGACGGTACTGCGCAACGGTGCGGTCGTCGAACAGGCAGGCATCCTGGACGTCTTTGAGCGGCCCCGCGCCGACTACACCCGCGATTTACTGGCCGCACGCCCACTGCTCGACGGTGCCGGGCCTGCGGCCATCGTCGATGCCGGCGCCGATGCCGACCCGCTGCTGAGGGTGGAGGGACTCGATGTGCGATTCGCCGTGTCGACACCCGTGGGGCGCTCGACGGTGCACGCCGTCAAGGGCGTGTCTTTTGAGATCCGGCGCGCTACGACGCTGGGCCTGGTGGGCGAATCAGGTTCCGGCAAGTCCACCGTCGCGGCCGCTCTGACCGGGCTGGTCAAACCCGGTCGCGGTGTCGCGACACTGGACGGCGCCGACATCCTGGGCGCCAAGGGCGCTGCAGTCAAGGCGATACGGCGCCGGATCGGACTGGTGTTTCAAGATCCGTTCTCGTCGCTCAATCCTCGGGCCCGGGTGTCGACCTCGATCGCTGAACCGTTGAGGGTGCACCGGTTGACCGACGGTGCCGGCACCCGCCGCGACCGCGTCGCCGAGTTGCTCGATCTGGTCGGGTTGCCGACCGCGTTCGCGCAGCGTTTTCCGCACGAGCTGTCGGGCGGGCAGCGTCAGCGCGTCAGCATCGCACGCGCTCTGGCCGCGGAGCCGGATCTGCTCATCCTCGACGAAGCGACCGCAGCACTGGACGTCTCGGTGCAGGCACACATCTTGGAGTTGCTCTCCCGGCTGCAGAACGAACTCGGCCTGAGCTACCTGCTGATCGGACACGACCTGGCGGTGATCCGGCAGTTGAGCCACCACGTGCTGGTGATGCGCGAGGGCGAGGTGGTGGAGAATCGACCGGCCGACGCGTTGTTCTCCGCCCCCGAGCAGGAGTACACCCGCACGCTTTTGGCGGCTGTCCCGCCGATGGAGCCGCGCACCGCCGTGTGAGCGGCGATGTGCCCGTGAGAAGGTCGGGGATATGAGTCAGTTGAATGGAAAGGTCGCGTTGGTCACCGGCGCTTCGGCGGGTCTGGGTGCGACCACGGCGCGACTGTTCGCCGAGCGGGGCGCGCGGGTCTTCGGGATCGCGCGGGACGCGTCGCGAATGGCCGAGGTGTTCGCCGACATCCCGGATGGAACATTCACCTCGGTCGATATCTCATCGCGGGAGGCCTGCGAACAAGCGGTCTCCGACTGCGTCGATGAATTCGGTCAACTCGACATCCTGACCAATATCGCGGGCTTTCACCGGATGCGGCACACCACCACGATGACCGACCACGACTGGGACACCGATCTCGCGGTGAACCTCAACGGCCCCTTCTATCTGTGCCGCGCCGCGTTGCCGCACCTCTTGGAGACCGGCGGCAACATCGTCAACGTCACGTCGATCGCCGGGGTCGAGGGTGAGGTGTACTCGGCGGGTTACTGCGCGGCCAAACACGGGCTGATCGGTCTGACCCGCGCGCTGGCGGTGGAGTTCACCAAGCAACGCCTGCGCGTCAACGCGATCTGTCCGGGCGGCATGCCGACGGCGCAGACCACCGAATTCCAGGCGCCGGAGAACGCCGACTGGGATCTGATCATGCGGATCG
>JAGQTR010000004.1 GCA_020438915.1 Mycobacterium sp. | reverse complement strand
CTGTGGACCCCAACGCCGACCCGGTAGAAGCTGACGTCCGCCAGGCCGCGGCCTTCCAGCAGGCGTTCGACGACTACGCCGCCGACTGCGCCAAGGACTCCGACTGCCCGCTGGGTACTGACCCCGACAAGGCCGTCGATGCCTACCGCTCGATGGTGGATCCCCTGGTCGACAACCCGGCGAAGACCAAGGATCCGCGCGGTCTCAGCTACAACGACGCGGTCGTGGGAACGATCCTGCCGCTGTATTCGCCGGACCTGTGGCGGCACTTGACCCAGGCGCTGCGCGAGCTGGCCGACGGCCGGGGCGACACCATGCTGATGCTGGCCGACCTGTACATGGGACGCGACGCCGAAGGTCGGTACACCAACGCCACCGATGCGCGGGTCGCGGTCAACTGTGTCGACAAACCCCCGATCACCGACCGGCCGACGCTCGTCGAGCAGGACCGGCGTCTCCGCGAAGCTGCACCGTTCATGAGCCACGGCGATTTCACCGGGCTCGCCCCGATGTCGACGTGTGGCTTCTGGCCGGTACCGCCGACCAGCGGACCGCACGAGATCAAGGCAGCCGGGCTCCCGCCGATTCTGGTCGTGTCGACGACAAACGACCCCGCAACCCCGTACCAGGCCGGTGTCGACCTGGCCGAGCAACTCGGCGGCACGCTGCTCACCTTCGAAGGAACGCAGCACACCGTGGTGTTTCAGGGCAACACGTGCGTCGACGACATCGCCACGCGCTACCTGATCGACGTGACCGTCCCCCCTCCGGGTACGCGCTGCTGAAAGTCCGGTAACAGCCCGGTCACCTTTGGTGTTCGGGGGCAGACCGGCGCCGAGGTCGCGTGCAACCATGGCTGCCATGCGGTGGGCCGGACGACTGATCGCGGCGCTGGCCATCTCCGGCGTGGCGCTGTGCCAGAGCGCGTCGGCGCAACCACCGACCCAGGCTGAGGCGCCGTATTCAGCTGCGCCGGTGTGGAGTTCGTGTGCGAACTTCATCACCGATGTGTCGCGGCTGCCGACCGCGCAGTGCGGCACGGTCGCCGTTCCCGTCAATTACGCGGGTTACGCAGACAAACCGAAACCGCAAGACGTCCAAGCGCACTTGGCCATCATCAAGGTGCCGGCCACCGGGCCCCGAATCGGAGTGCTCGTCGTCAACCCGGGAGGGCCGGGTGAGTCGGCGGTCGACACGGTCGCCGGCATGGGAGCCGCGCTCGCCGACACCGAGCTCCTGAAGCGCTTCGACCTCGTCGGTATCGACCCGCGTGGGGTGGGGCACTCGACACCACAGCTTCGGTGCCGGACCGACGCCCAGTTCGACGCCTACCGCGCCGAGCCGATGGCCGATTACAGCCCGGCGGGCGTGGCCCACATCGAGGCGCTGCACCGTAGGTTTGCCGCACAGTGCCTGGACCGGATGGGTGCGGACTTCCTGGCGAACGTGGGAACCGCGGCGGCGGCGCAGGACATGGACGTGGTGCGCGCCGCACTCGGGGAAGAACAGATCAACTACCTCGGCTTTTCCTACGGCACCCGGCTCGGCGCGGCCTATGCCCAGCGTTACCCCGACCGGGTGCGGGCAATGGTTCTCGACGGGGCGGTGGACCCCAGCCTCGACCCGGTAACTGCCAGCCTCAACCAATTAGCCGGATTCCAGGGGACTTTCGACAAGTACGCCACCGACTGCGCGGAGTCGACGGGGTGCCCGCTGGGTACTGACCCCGCACAGTTCGTCGATCGCTACCACCAACTCGTCGATCCACTGGTTCACCAGCCTGCCGCGGCGTCGGATCCTCGTGGCCTCGGGTATCAGGATGCGATCACCGGGACCGGTCGAGCGCTGTACTCGCCGCGCTATTGGGCCTATCTGACCAGCGGTCTGCTGGGCTTGCAACGCGGCACCGACCCGGTCGATCTGCTGTTGCTCGCCGATGACTACCAGCAGCGGGACTCCGACGGGCATTACAAGAATCGGCAGGATGCTTTCACCGCCATCCGGTGTGTCGATGCGGTTTTTCCCACCGACCCCGCGGTGTGGGCGGCGGCCGATCGGCGGGCGCGGCAGCTGGCGCCGTTCCTGTCCTACGGGGCATTCACCGGCTACGCCCCACCTGATATCTGTGCGATGTGGCCGGTGCCGCCGACATCGGTGGTCGGCCGCGCCACGTCACCGGGTCCGGGCAAGGTGGTCGTCGTATCCACGACCGGTGATCCGGCGACGCCATATCAGGCCGGTGTCGAGCTGGCGCGGCAGATGGATGCCTCGCTCATCACCTTCGACGGCACCCAACACACGGCGGTCTTCAACGGCGATGCCTGCGTCGACACCGCGATCGTCGAATTCCTCGTCGACTCGGTGGTGCCGCCGGCCGGGCTGCGCTGCTAGCAGGGCCGTAACACAGAATTAACAGCCGGTATCTAGGCTTCCCGGTATGGATCGGCAGAAGGAATTCGTGCTGCGCACGCTGGAAGAACGCGATATCCGCTTCGTCCGACTGTGGTTCACCGACGTCCTGGGATACCTCAAGTCGGTGGCGATCGCGCCGGCCGAACTGGAGGGCGCATTCGAGGAGGGGATCGGTTTCGACGGATCGTCCATCGAGGGGTTTGCCCGGGTGTCGGAAGCCGACATGGTGGCTCGCCCCGATCCGTCGACATTCCAGGTGCTGCCGTGGATCACCAGCGCCGGCGACCACCATTCGGCGCGGATGTTCTGCGACATCACCATGCCCGACGGCTCGCCCTCGTGGGCCGACTCGCGCCACGTGCTGCGCCGACAGCTCTCCAAGGCCAGCGACCTCGGCTTCTCCTGTTACATCCATCCCGAGATCGAGTTCTTCCTCCTCGAGCCGGGCCCCTATGACGGCACTGAACCGGTACCCGCCGACAGCGGCGGCTACTTCGATCAGGCCGTCCACGACTCGGCCCCTAACTTCCGCCGCCACGCCATCGACGCGCTCGAGCAGATGGGCATCTCGGTGGAGTTCAGCCACCACGAGGGTGCGCCGGGCCAGCAGGAGATCGATCTGCGATACGCAGACGCCCTTTCGATGGCCGACAACGTGATGACGTTCCGGTACGTCATCAAGGAGGTCGCCCTCGCCGAGGGGGTGCGCGCCACGTTCATGCCCAAGCCGTTCGCCGAGTACCCCGGCTCGGCCATGCACACCCACATGAGCCTGTTCGAGGGTGAGAACAACGCCTTCCACAGCCCCGACGATCCGCAGCAACTCTCCGACGTCGGAAAGTCCTTCATCGCCGGCATCCTCGAGCACGCCACCGAGATCAGCGCCGTCACCAATCAGTGGGTGAACTCCTACAAGCGGCTGGTGCACGGCGGGGAGGCCCCGACGGCGGCGTCGTGGGGTGCGGCCAACCGCTCAGCGCTGGTTCGAGTTCCGATGTACACGCCGCACAAGTCGTCGTCGCGCCGGGTCGAGGTGCGCAGCCCCGATTCGGCCTGCAACCCCTACCTGGCGTTCGCGGTGCTGCTGGCCGCGGGTCTGCGCGGCATCGAGAAGGGCTATGTGCTGAGCCCTCAGGCCGAGGACGACGTGTGGAGCTTGACGCCTGAGGAACGCCGCGCCATGGGCTACCGGGAGCTACCCGGAAGCTTGGGCGCCGCGCTGAGCGACATGGAGGGCTCGGAGCTGGTCGCCGAAACACTCGGCGAGCATGTCTTCGATTTCTTTCTGCGCAACAAGCACGCCGAGTGGGAGAACTATCGCAGCCATGTCACACCGTTCGAGTTGAAGACCTACCTGTCCTTGTAAATCTGGGCTTGTAGGTTTAGCGGTGTGGCCAAACCTGCGACACAGCGTCCCAAGCTGCCCGGTGTCGGTCGGCTGGGGCTGGTCGAGCCGCAGGCGCAAGCCGCGCTGAACGGGCTGGGCTGGAATACCGACGCCCATGTCGAGTTGCTGTGGTCGCTGTCCCGCGCGCCCGATGCTGACACCGCCCTGCGCGCGGTCGTACACCTTTCCGAGGCGCTGGGGGCCGAGTGGCACGAACTCGATCGGGCACTGCTGAAGGACCGCAGCTTACGAGGCAGGCTGTTCGCGGTGCTGGGTTCCTCCCTGGCGTTGGGTGATCACCTGATCGCCACCCCCGATGCCTGGCACCTGCTGGCCGGTGACGTCTCGTTGCCTGCGGCCGATGAGCTGCGGGAAGTGTTCACCGAGCACGCCGCAAAGGAATCGGACGCCGCCGCGGCCATACCGCCGCTGCGTATGTTGTACCGCAACCGCCTACTGGTTCTTGCCGCGCTGGACCTGGCCTCAACGGTGGAGAACGAACCGGTGCTCCCGTTCAGCACCGTCGGTGAACACCTCTCCGACCTCGCGGACGCCGCGCTGAGTGCAGCGTTGAACGTCGTGTCGCGATCAGTGTGCGGCGACGATACGGCTCCCGCGCTCGCCGTGATCGCGATGGGTAAGTGCGGAGCCCGGGAACTGAACTATGTCAGCGACGTCGACGTCATCTTCGTCACCGACGACGACTCGCACGGCAGCCTCAGGGCCGCGACGCGGATCGCCGGGGAGATGATGAGGCTGGCCGGCGACGCGTTCTTCGAAGTGGATGCGGCGCTGCGGCCGGAGGGCAAACAGGGTCAGCTGGTGCGCACTCTGGACTCGCACGTCGCCTACTACGAGCGGTGGGCGAAGACGTGGGAGTTCCAGGCGTTGATGAAGGCGCGACCGGCCGCTGGAGACATGGATCTGGGCAACCGCTACATCGAGGCGCTGATGCCGATGGTGTGGACGGCATGTGAGCGCGAGAACTTCGTGCCGGAAGTGCAGGCGATGCGCCGGCGCGTCGAGGAGCTCGTTCCCGCCGATGTCCGGACCCGGGAACTCAAGCTCGGCAGTGGCGGACTGCGCGACGTCGAGTTCGCCGTCCAGCTGCTCCAGC
>JAGQTR010000598.1 GCA_020438915.1 Mycobacterium sp. | reverse complement strand
CGGCTGCGGACACTCCGGCCACAGCGTTGAACGCCGCAATCGCGGCGGCCGGGGCGTTCGCCAACGACCCCACAGTGCGCTGCAGCTATTCACCCCAACAACCGCCCTCGGGTGTTCCGCCGGGCGGCTTCAACATCAAATGGTTTGAGAGGTAGGAAGATGATTCGATTCGCGGCCGTTGCTGCCGGCCTGATCATTGGCGTGCCAGCGGGCGGGGTGACGGCACCGAACGCGTTGGCAGACAAGGTATGCACGGGGGTGATGAACCAAAGCAGCTGCAAGCCGGCCCCGTGGAACGGCCAACTCATGCCGACGTGGAACACGCCCGGGTATTACGGCGGCTGGACCAACGGTCCCGTGGCCTGTGATCCCATCGCCGTGCAGTGCCGGGGTTGGGCGCAACCGTGAAATACGGTAAAGAAACTCGACTGGCCCATGCTCGTCGACAATCACTGCGCTCGACGGTCTAGGCAATCTGTTTGATCGTCGCGAGTGCGGTCGCAAGACGGTCGCGGGCGATCTCGGCATCGTAGTGGGGCCTGCATGTTGATGAAGTACATGTCGCTGAGACCCGATGCGCGAGACAGGCGAAGAGCAGTGTCGCGGTGATATTGCGCTTGCCGTGGACGATTTCGTTGATCCGGCGTGCCGGCACATCGATCGCCTTCGCGATCCGATGCTGCGTAATGCCCATCGGCTCGAGAAATTCCGTCAACAGGATCTTGCCGGGGTGGGTGGGTGCGAAGTCGGCCATTGGTGGCTCCTTTCATTGGTAGTCGACGAGTTCGACGTTGGCGGCTCCGCCGGCACTCAAGGTAAGCAGAGGCGCCACTGGTCGTTGACGCGGATGCTGTGCTGACCGGCTCGGTGACGGACAGCTTCTCCAGACGATTGCCCGGCGGTACCCGCAAATCGTTGATGTTCTCGGCCACGGACCTCCGGCATACGCCGTGGTCCCACACCGGGATGGGATCGGCCAGAGCGGGCACCGCATCCTCGAACCGCTGCCGACTCAACGCGAGCCAGTCCGTCCCGCTTTTCCGGTATCGCCGCCGAAGAAAGGATCGTACAATAACTGGTACAATCGTACTAATTATATCCTGGGTGGCGTTTGGCCGCAGAAGCCCCACCCGGCCAGGAGCAGCGGGCCTACTATTTGGAGATGAATGCCGTCTGCTTGCGGCACCTAATCGCCGTCGCCGGCGTCCTCACGGCGTCGGCGGTCCTCAGCGCTCCGGCCGCCCCGGCTCAGCCCGTTAACTGCTTTACCGATCCTACGAACTCAGCGTGCCTCACCATGCCTGGCGTCACGCCCACTAGCCCTGGTGCGCCGCTGTCTCCGAACGACATCAGATGCATTGCCCAGCCGGGCAACGGGGTGTGTGCTGGCGGCCCGTACGCGCCGCCCGACAGCATGCCCGGCACGATTCCCGGTGCGCCCCCTGGCTCACCCCCGGGCACGCTGCCCGGCACGATTCCCAGTGCGCCCCCCGGTTCACCCCCGGGTACGCCACCCGGCATGGGCCCGGGCATGGGCGGCATGCCGGGTATGCCCGGCGGCGGAATGGGCGGTATTTGATCGCCAGAGACAGCTGCAGAGTACGGCGGGACAGACACGGAGTTTCGGTGACAGAGACAGGACCCCAAACCCACAATCCCGCCGGATGGTCGTCATGGTTTTCATTGGACTGGCCTACTGGGATCCCCGCGACCGAACCGAGAGCGTCGAGGTCGACTACGAGGTGCATATCGACGGGCGGCCCAACACCTGCGGCCTCGCCGCGACCGTCGCCAAGCGGCCCGATACCCTCATCGACCTGACAACCACACGCGCGATCCCCGACCCTCGGCCTGTCCATCCTTCGCGGTGGGCGGGCCCACTGATGCGTTGTGAACGATCACTTCACGGCAGGTCGATGTTGAAGACGTAGTAAGCAGCCAACCACGCGACGACACCCCCGGCGCCGCCACCAACGAACATCACCAAATATCGCAGCCACCATTTTGTGGCGTCACCGACTTTGAAGGTGTCCTGCGCGAGCCCGGCCCCGATAGCACCCACAAAGCCCAAGATCGTATACCCGACCCAGTCGGGAAAGGCGGACTTTTCCGCGCTGGCCAGAAGCTCGCTGGCTGTCACGATATCCACAACGGTCCCCCTCGGTTTTCCCCGTCGCTACTTCTTGCTTGCGTATATACCGCCGAGGGCACTAATCCGTACCGAAAACCCCAAGAAATCAAGCGGCGAGTCACCTCGGTCGAGGGCCGAGCCGCTGCCGATGCCTTGCCGATTCTTATATCCGCAAAAGCCCCACCCCGCCGAGGCCAGAGCGGCCTACCCTTGAGAGATGAACACCATCGGCTTGCGGCACCAAATCGCCGTCGCCGGCGTCCTCACGGCGTCGGCCGTCCTCGCCTCGCCGACCGCTCTGGCTCAGCCCCTTCCCTGCCCTACTGATCCTGCCAACCCGGGCAATGGGGCGTGCGCGTCGTCGGACAGCATGTACGGCCCCATTTCCGGTGCGGACCCCGGTTTGCCCCCCAACTCTCTCCCCGGCCCGATCGAAGGCGCAATGCCGGGCATGCCCGGTAGCGGTGTGTCAGGCTGAAACCCCAAGAGACAGCTAGCCGCAGGCGCCTCACCGCGCGGCGGGCCCGTCCAGGTTGCCGACGCTATTTCGCCATCCCCCACCGAAGTAGCACGCAACGACGACGGCGTCTCCGGATCCATCCCGCATACCCGGGCACTTAATTGCCCGGCTGGCGATCGACAGGTCGCTGCGGGGTCAGGAATATGGCGAGCAGCTGCTCCTCGACGCACTCGGCATAGCCGTCGCCGCATCGGAAATCGGCGGTGGCCGTCTCGTCGTCGTTGGCGCCATAGACGACGAGGCGCAATCCTTCTATCAGCGTTACCACTTCGCTCCCGTCCGCAAGCGCGAGCGTCGCCTGGTCATGAAGGTGTCCACAGCGACGAAAGCGCTCCGGGGAGCGCTGGAAGGTGTAGGACTTCAGCCGAAGAATTCGCTGTACAAAAGGAGTTGACCGTTAGCGAGGTCGAGAGTTTCCCTGGCGAGCTGGACATTCTGCGTGCCGACAACACGCGTTTGCCTCGTCTCCTTAGTGGAGTGAGGAACAGGCACGCGCGGCCGCCAGCGACCAGGCGACACAGACTGGAGCGCCGGCCTCACCGGTGACGATGGATCCTGCTCTGCAGACAAGGTCCGGTTCTTCTTCGACCTGTTCCACTGTCGCACCGATATTTACGCGGTGCGCTGGGAGAACCGGCGAGATGGCCGGTCGGGTTGGGTGCCAGCGATCAAGGGCTATTGGCGCAAGGGGATGGATCGGGCCGATGCCCCCTGCCTCCCGATGACCCCAGTGGTCATTGACGCCCATCTGCGAGGCGAGGCACACATCGGCCTGTGCCCACTCAGCGACGACGACACCTGCTGGTGGGTGATGGCCGATTTCGACAAAGAAGCCGCGATGATCGACGCGCTCGCGTACATGAAAGCAGCCCGCTCATACGGGATTCCGGCTGCGCACTGGAGGTATCCCAAACCGGCCGAGGCGCGAATGCCTGGATCTTCTTCGCTCATGCGATGCGACCACTTGACCCCCAGTACGTAGCAGTAGCGCATTTTCCCAGGTCGCTCGCAGTCTTCGCTGCCACGGCGTTGGTGTGTGACGTTCCCTGACGTGCAGGTCGTTCAGCATCGCGCACGACGTGTGGTCCCTGGGTGGTCCCCAGCCTTGGCCGCAACCGTCACTGGCAGTGTACGTACATTCACCGTACAGTGAAGTGGTCGACAGTTGCGAGCAAGAGATTACCGAGGGAAAGGAGAAGTCGCTGTGGCAGCCAAGACGAAGCGCATCGAGCTTCGCGCGGAGCAAGCAACCTTGGACCGCATCCAGCGCGCCGCCAACCTTGTCCATGAGCAGACGTCGGAATTTGTGCGGAAAGCTGCGATACAACGAGCCGAAGACATCCTGCGTCAGGAGTTGGTAACGGCAATGGAGCCCGAACAGTTCGACAAACTGATGTCCTCGCTCGATGCCGCTGACGACGCGCCGCGGCTGGCGGCAGCCGCACGCAAACCACCGGTCTCCACAAGGCGCTGAATAATGTTCGAGTCCGCGCGACTCACTGACGCCCACACGCTGGAAGGATTCGACTGCGGCAAGGAATCGCTGAATACCTGGCTCATCGCACATGCCCGACGCGCGGACCGCAGCGGAGTCGCGCACGTCTACGTGTGGACCCCGCTCGGCGAACAGAAAGTCAGCGCCTATTTCGCCATCTGTCCCACCGAGGTAGTACGCAACGACGACGGCCTCTCGGGATCCATGGCGGCCGGCTAT
>JAGQTR010000597.1 GCA_020438915.1 Mycobacterium sp. | reverse complement strand
CCGGCGATATCGCAGAAACCGCCCAGCGGGACCGCCTTGAGTCCGTACTCGGTTTGGCCCAGTTTGTTCGGCTTGAACGTCGACCACAGGGTGGGACCGAAACCGACGAAGTAACGGCGTACCTTCATCCCGGTGGCCCTCGCGACCCACATGTGGCCGCACTCGTGCAGCGCTACAGACAACAGGATGGCGAGTGCGAAGAGCACGATGCCGATCGCGAACATCATGTGGCGGCCGGTCCCTATCTACTGGTGCGTACCTGCGGATTCACCCTCGACCGCACGCCGGGCCCGATCACGGGCCCAAACCTGGGCTTCGAGTACGTCCTCCACGGTAGCTGGTTGGGCCGACCACTGGTCAGCAGCGCGCAGCACGTGAGCGATAGTTCGCACGATGGCAGGGAACGGGATGCGGCCGTCGAGAAACGCCGCTGCGGACTCCTCGTTGGCAGCGTTGTAGACCGCGGTCAGGCAACCGCCGCCCCGACCGGCCTCCCGGGCCAGGTCGACGGCCGGGAAGATTTCGCTGTCCAGCGGTTCGAAATCCCAGCTCGCGGCCTTGCTGAAGTCACATGCCGGCGCGGCGCCGGCGACCCGGGAAGGCCAGCCCAACGCCAGCGCGATCGGCAGCTTCATATCTGGCGGGCTGGCCTGTGCCAGTGTCGAGCCGTCGGTGAATGTGACCATCGAGTGCACGATCGACTGCGGATGCACTACTACTTCGATGCGGTCGTAATCGATCCCGAACAGCAGGTGGGTCTCGATCAGCTCGAGACCCTTGTTGACCAGGGATGCCGAGTTCAGCGTGTTCATAGGCCCCATCGACCAGGTGGGATGCGCACCTGCCTGCTCCGGCGTGACCCGGTCGAGTTGGGCGGCGGTCCAGCCCCGGAAAGGACCCCCCGAGGCGGTGAGGACCAGCTTGGCAACCTCTCCGACGGTGCCGCCACGCAGGCACTGGGCCATAGCGGAATGCTCGGAGTCGACGGGCACGATCTGCCCGGGCGCCGCCGCGTCGAGCACCAGCGGACCACCTGCCACCAACGACTCTTTGTTGGCGAGCGCCAGTCGGGCGCCGGTGGCCAGTGCCGCCAACGTGGGTTTCAGGCCCAGCGAGCCCACCAGCGCGTTGAGCACCACGTCGACCCCCGTCTTTTCGGCGGTGTCCTCGACCAGCCGGGTCACCGCCTCAGGTCCGCAGAAGCTGACATCGCCGATCGCGTCGGCAGCGGCCGGGTCGGCGACCGCGATGTTCGTCACACCCGTCTGTTTCCGCTGCCGGGCCAGCAGTTCGGGGTTGCCCCCGCCTGCGGCGAGCCCGACCACTTCGAAACGCTCGGGATTGGCGGCGATGACCTCGAGCGCCTGCGTCCCGATGGACCCGGTACTGCCCAGAATCAACACCCGCAGCCGCCGCTCGGATTCGCTCACCGCTCCATTGTGCCGCTCGCGCCACGACCGCCGCGCAGGCAACGCCCCCACCGCAGGGGCACTCCGAGACGGGCCGGCGAATTATTACGCAAATGTGACAGAACTCCGGTGGACCCATCCTTTCGTGCCGCAGCGGGGAATGACGGGTGAGACAGCTCAGGGCGGGCAACGATGTCCGCTCATGAAGGGATAGGGAAAATATGAAGGCATTTCACCGGAAATCAGTCGCGACGGCAGGAATTGCGGCGGTAGCGATCTTTGGGGCAGCGGCATGTTCGAGCGAGGAGGCAGAGAGCAATGTTTCCTCGGCCACCAGCGCCGCCGAGTCGGTGGTCGAGTCCGTGACCGGCACCTCAGAAGCCCCGACGACCAGCGCAATGGCCGACCCCGCGGCCAACCTCATCGGCACCGGCTGCGCCGCATACGCCGAGCAGGTACCCGAAGGTCCGGGTTCGGTGGCCGGCATGGCCAAGGATCCGGTGACCGTCGCGGCGTCGAACAACCCGATGCTATCCACGTTGACCTCGGCGCTCTCGGGTCAGCTCAACCCTGACGTCAACTTGGTCGATACCCTCAACGGCGGTGAATTCACCGTGTTCGCGCCGACCGATGATGCGTTCGCCAAGATCGACGCGGCCACGTTGGAGACGCTCAAGACCGACTCCGATCTGCTCACCAGCATCCTGACCTACCACGTCGTGCCCGGTCAGGCCGCACCGGATCAGGTGGCCGGCGAGCATGAGACAGTGCAGGGCGCAACCTTGAACGTCACCGGCGAAGGCGATGAACTCAAGGTCAACGACGCCGGCCTGGTGTGCGGCGGTGTGCAAACCGCCAACGCCACCGTGTACATGATCGACACGGTGCTGATGCCCCCGTCCAACTAAGTTCAACGCCGCGATTACACGAAATCCCCCGCCCTCGCGCGGGGGATTTTGTGTGAGACAAGCCAGTCACTTGGTGACAATCCGAAAAATATGGTCCCGCAACCCATCCGGGCTCCAATCCGCTCCGAATACCAAGTGCAAGTGTCCGATAGGACAGTAACCACACAGTGGCCGCCTCATCTGGGCCGCTGAGGTGAAAGGAAATTCAGGATATGACGGTCAACGGAAAAGCATTGGCGAGAGCCGGATTCGCGGTGGCCGCTGCAATCGGCTTGTCGCTGGGGACGGCGACGACGGCCAGCGCCGAACTCGTCGGCCCGGGCTGCACCGCCTACGCCGAGCAGGTGCCCGAGGGGCCGGGCTCGGTTCAGGGCATGTCACAGGATCCGGTCGCGGTCGCCGCGTCGAACAACCCGCTGCTGACCACACTCACCAAAGCTGTTTCGGGACAACTCAACCCGCAGGTAAACCTGGTCGATACCCTCAACGGCGCCGAGTTCACGGTGTTCGCACCGACAGACGAAGC
>JAGQTR010000596.1 GCA_020438915.1 Mycobacterium sp. | reverse complement strand
GAGGCTGACCTGGAACTACTCGACGATCTGCAGATGCCGATCAAAGCGCTCAACGCCAGCCTGTAGACAGATTGGAGATGGTCACCGACAACGACCTGCCCGTACCTGTCGCGGGCGGGCACTACAACGTGTACACCGGCGCTGCGGTCGGGGGCACCATCCCCACCGCCGCACAGCTCGGGCTGGAGCCACCCCGCTTCTGCGCAGACTGTGGCCGACGGATGATCGTTCAGGTTCGTCCTGACGGTTGGTGGGCCAAGTGCTCAAGGCATGGACTGGTGGATTCGAAGGATCTGGAGACGAAGCGATGAGCCTCTCGGGCGGAGAGCCGACGGTTTCGCGCGCCCGAGCGGCGCTGATCGTCCTCGCGGGCATGGCTGTGGCGGGTGCCGGAGTCGGAGCGCTGTGGGCGTGGCTGGCGCCACCGATTCATGGATTGGTCGCTCTGACCCGTCGCGGCGAGCGCATCACGGCGTCGCTGGGCAGCGAGTCAGATCATTGGTTCACCGCGGCGGTTCTGCTCATCGGCATGCTCGGGGTCCTGGCTGTTGTCGGGGCGGTTCTGCTGTGGCAGTGGCGCGCTCACCGGGGTCCGGTGATGGTGGCTGCCCTTGCCGTCGGCGGTGCGGGGGCGGCGGCGGCGGCAGCCGGCGTGGGCGCACTGATCGCACATTGGCGGTACGGCACCATCGACGTGGCTGCGGCACCGGTCTCCGAAGCGCACCGGGTGCACTACGTCGTGGAAGCACCTGCGGTGTTCTTCGGCCATTCGCCGCTGCAGATTGCGGCCACGGTGCTGTTTCCGGCCGGGGTAGCTGCGCTGGTGTACCTGTTGGCCGTAGCGGCCACCCCGCGCGACGACCTCGGCGCCTGGCCGCCGGTCGAGTATCCCGTGCCGACTACTGATCGAATCTGGACAGCGGCTGACGTTCCACCCGCCGCCCCGTCATCACCTTCGCCGTGATCGCACCGAGGGTCAGCATCCCGCGGTAGGTCGACGGATTGAGCAGCGTCGGCCACTTCGTCCGGGTGATATGCGTACGCATCGGCCGACCGGCGAAGCGGTCCCTGAGCCAGCGCAACGTCATCGGCGCCGACATCGGATGCAGCAGCATGTGTTCGCTGAACATGTCGCGGTGGTAGGTGACGCTGGCCCCGCCGCGGGTGTAGGTCTCGATCAACTCGTCGATATCCTCGACGGAGACGATCCGGTCGTGCACGGCCTGCACGATGAGCACCGGTGGCTTGGGTGCGCAGGTTCCGAGCTTGATGCTGTCGAAGACGTGCTGGACCTCGGGCGTCAGCAAGACCTCCTCGAGAGGTCGGTCGATCAGGTCGGCCATGTCCTTGCCGGCCAACCGCAGCATGGCGTGCAGGGTGGTCATTCTCTCGATCCGCGCGAGGGTGGCCTTGCCCTCGTCGGTGGCATGCTCGGAGATGATCCGATCGAGGTCGGGGTAGATGTGCGATAGCGCCGCGACCACCAGCGCGGGCAGGCCCGAGTAGAGGCTCCCGTTGAGGCGCCTGAAGGTGTGGCCGAGGTCGCCCACCGGGGAGCCGAGCACCGCGCCCACGACGTTGAGCTCCGGGGCGTAGCTGCCTTGGACCTCGGCGGCCCACGCCGAGGCCAGCCCGCCGCCGGAATAACCCCACAAACCGATCGGCGACTGGGAGGTCAGGCCGAGCGAATCGTGGTTGATCGCGGCGCGCACGCCGTCGAGCACGTGGTAGCCGGGTTCGAAGGGAGCGCCCCAGATTCCGGCGGTGCCTTCGTGATCGGGAACCGAGACGGCCCAGCCTTCGGCGAGCGCTGCCGCGATGAGCAAAAATTCGAACTGCGCGAACGAGCCGACCGCTCTGGCGCCACGCCGCAGCGCATAGGAGGGAAAGCAGCGCCCGGCCACGGCGTCGATGGCGCATTGGTAGGAGATGATCGGCAGCGGCCCCGCGGATGTCCGCTCGGCGGGGACTACCACGGTGGTGACGCTGACCTGAGGTTCTCCGTTGAGGTCGGTGGTGCGGTACAGCAACTGGGTGGCGCTGAACTTCTGCCGGACCAGCCCCATGAACGCGAGTTCGACATCACGCGACCGCAGCACCGTGCCGGGACGGGCGTGTTCGTAACCGGGGGGTGGCCGATGAAAAGAGTCATAGGCCGGGACGACGGGGCGGGTCTTGCGTCGAAGTGGCTGGTGCGGAGCTTGGCCGATCCACTCGGCTCCGGTCGACCGCGCCACGCTGCCCAAGTCCATACCGGCATTGTCGCTTAAGAAGGTGTTAAGAATCCAATCAACTCACCCCGGGTGGGCGCAGCGCGGCGAACTCATCGGTGACGCGGTAGCGCGAGTCGGTGAACCGGTACAGGGCTGCCGGACGGCCACCGCTTCGGCCGGATCGCGCCGTGGTGCCGGTTCTGGTGATCACGTGGCGACGCTCGAGTACTCGTTGCAGATTGGTCGCGTCCACCGGATGACCTAGGGCCGCGCTGTAGATGTCGCGCAGCGTCGAAAGTGCGAATTCGTTTGGTGCTAAGGCAAATCCGATGTTGGTGTAGGACAGCTTGGCGCCGAGGCGGTTATGGGCGTGTTCGACCATCGGACCGTGATCGAACGCCATCGGCGGAAGATCGTGGACCGGGTGCCAGCGGGTATCCGCCGGGAGCTCCGGCCTGGCGGGGGAGGGCACCAGGCCCAGGAAAGTCGAGGCTATGGTGCGGGTCGCCGGCACGCGATGTGGGTCGGAGAACACAGCGAGTTGTTCTAGGTGGGCAATCTCACGCAGGTCCACCTTCTCGGCGAGTTGACGCCGGACCGAACTCGTCATGTCTTCGTCCTCGCCGAGGCGGCCGCCGGGAAGTGACCACTTGCCACGCTCCGGGCTCAGTGCACGCTGCCACAACAGCACATGAAGTGCGGGTTTGCCGCCATCGCCGGATCGCTGAGTCTGTCGGGCCTGGAACACCGCAGCCAACACCTCGTGGTCAGTGCTAATATGTGGCATGTTTTCGATTATAAGTCGAA
>JAGQTR010000595.1 GCA_020438915.1 Mycobacterium sp. | reverse complement strand
AGCCCTAACGAAACTAGCGAAGACAGGCGCACCATTCACCATCGAGAACGTGTGCCACCTCGCCGGCGTCGGCAAGACCTTCATCTACGACAACGCCGACCCGAACTCACCAAAGCCGTGCCGCATTCGCCGAACTCAGGAGGAGCTTGTGGAAGGGCTGCGCCGGCCTTGCTGTTGGCCGGGGTGCAAGCACCGCGAACGTACCGGCAAGTAGTGCAAGCGGTTATCGTGTGGGCCGTCAGCGGGGAACGAGCGCGGAGGTCGTCGATCGCGGTGTGCTCCGAGTCGCTAGCGCTATCTGGTGCCGTCCCCGAGTAGGGGCCGCACTTCGGCGATGTCGTACTCGGTCACCGTAGCCGAGAGCATCGCGGCGCTTTGGTCGTCGCTTGGGCCGCTGCGACGGAAGCTTTCAACCGCTGCTTGTGACTCCCAGCGCTCGAAGATGTTGACGCGGCTGGCGTCGAGCGGGTCGGCGGTGATGGCGAACCCGAGACAGCCATCGGCCCGCCGAGCCTGTTCAACCACGATCACGCAGTCTGCGAGGTAGGACTCGCGCTGTTGAGGTTCGACGGTGATGTGGCCTGCGACTATGATCATGGGTGCACTCCTGTTCTGGCGTCTTGGTGTCAACCGGCCAGTCACCGTGGAGTCCAAGTCGCCACCGATGGGCGATGCGCACAAGACTCATCGACCGCCTGGCTGGCAGGCTAGTGGTGTTCGACGCGTTTCAGGAACGTGTACAGACTGTCGAGGCATTCGTTCCAGCCTTCGCGCACCTCGGCGTCGATCACATTTTGTCTCAAATTTCGGCGCTAGTTCGGTTCTCTCCGCTCCCCGCTGGAGCCCGACTCGCACCTTCGTCAGACCAGGTGATGCACGCTGTGTTCTTCGGGGACAAACATCCCAGAGCAGACGTGGAGAACCTGGTGCTCTACTACATCGATTCCTTTAAGACCACCGGCCGAAACGGAATTCGTTTCGAACACGGCGACGTCATGCCGTCCGCCCCCGGCGGTGCCGAGTATCGATATTGCTACTCCTACGCATTGGCTCCTCGAGCGGAATCCTTCAGCCATTGGCTCCGTGGGGACATGCTTGCGTCCTTCGACTGGACCGACCTCGGCGCATTCACCGGCGACAAAAAGTTGGCTCAAGTATGGCTGGCATTGTCCCGCAGCGAGATAGAGGTATCCAAGCGCGCTGAGCCCGACACACCTTTTGGTGTCCGTATCGAGATCCGGCCACCTTATCGACGCAATCCGGTATGGGGCGGATTGGTGAAGGGAGTAATTGACGGAGTGATCTGCGCCCTCCAGAACCACATGGAACCCACAATACCGCCGGAGGTTCTGGAACGAATCGCGGAATACCTCCCACCGCAGGATGAACGGGAAGGCAAAGAAATGGATCGATTGGAGCAGGAGATTGAAATCCTTCTGCGTGATCCACGATCGGCGGTCCTAGGCGGGGTGCCCCGACTGGTTTCCCCCTACCGGTCGGGGGTGAAGTGGGATCCCTCCGATCATTTGTGCGTAGCGGGCGAGTTGCTCGCCACCCAACCGGAACCGAGCGACGACGGCTGGGCGATCAAGGGAGAGGTGTTCGAGCTATTCCGGAATTCGGGATCTTCCAACCAGAGCTCATCGAAACCGACATAGCTGCTGCCATCTCTTGGAAGACATTGCGACATCTGCAGCCGCGCACGAGCAGGACCAGACCGACGCGCTGCGTGGACAACGCTCACCGATGCACACTTAGCGTTGCTTATCTGTGCAGATTTCCCGTAATGTTTATGGTGTGTCCAAACGCCTCACCATCGACCCCGGCGGTACCGCCGAATCCGAGTGGATGGCGCATGTTCGTAAGACTGTCGCTGAAGCGGGAGCGGCTGGCGAGGTAGTGGACCTGATCACTCGCTCAGCGGCGCTTACCCCAGCTGCGGTCGCTGACCGGCTCGGAGTGAGTAGATCCACCATTAGCCGAAAGATCAAGAACGGCGAGATAGCCGCCATCCGGGTCGGCGCGCACCACCGCATTACCCAGAAGGAATTCGAGCGTTACCGCGACAGCTTGTCTCCTGAGCCGCTTTTCACCTACCGGGACTTCGCCGGAATCATCGCCGGCGGTGAGGACTGGCACTTCGCGGCTCGGCAGCTTCGCGAAGTGGTGATCCGCAGCTGGCCCATCTCCGCGGGTGCCCAGATAGATGAAGTTCACCAAGATCCTGGCCTTACGGGAGTGCCCGGGTGGGACGCGATCATCGGAGGTGTCGCGTCGATCAGTGGACGTGGTCGGGTGTCCGACCCTGCGATCCTGGAGTGGTGCTTTCACCCGGACAGGTACTACACCGGCGACTCGATCTTCGATCCTTTCGACGTGCCGGAGAAGTACTTTTGGACCGACTACCTGAGCACGCCGGTCGAGCTGCGGGTTCGCAACGTCGTGTACCCGCGAGGCAACATCGAGGGAGTTTGAGCGTTGTCCAATCACCGCCCGGAGAGCAGACTCGTCGGCGAGGTCAGCCATGTCCACAGCGCCCAGCTCTGCACACCGGCGTCGATCAGCGGCTGCAGGACCGGTTGCAGCTCGGGTCGCGGCTCGCCGTCGGCGTCGAGCTGGAAAGCGGGGATGATCGTGCGGCCGTCATGCTTGACGGTGAACAGCTCGCGGGCCCCGTCCTTTAGGGCGGGGTTAGCGAGCACCGGTAACCGTTGGTGGCCGATACCCTGGAATCCCCGTCCGTGAGGGCGGGGAGGGTGTCAACCGCGCGCCCACCCGGTGCGGCGCACAAGGTCTGCGGCATCAGCGTCGACCGGGAGGTTACGTGCTCGTATTCGGTCGGCTAACCTCCGCCGGAGCTTCGCATCTCCGTCACGTTCGGCGCGGATCAAGGAGAGCTTTGCGGCGGCCCCGAGGACCACAAGCTCTCCCAATTCGACGTGGTCGGTGCCCAGCTCGCGACGCAGTTCGTCCAGTGCAGTCTCTACCGGAGGTGTTTCGGTGATGGCGTGGCGGCGGCGGCTGGTAGGCACGAAAACAGTGTGGCACCGGTGCGACACCGTTTCGTTCGCCTTCTGCAGCATCGATTCCGGCTGGGCAATTGCTATGTGTCGAGTGCACGGACCAGAAGTGGGCGGCTCAAAGGAGTCAAGATCGGGCGGCGCCGACTGATCACCCTGGCCGCAGTCGAGGATCTGATCGCCAACGGCGACCCGCGGCTGCGCGAACCGCGCTGACGCGCCCCCGGCACGTAGGGACCCGCACGGGGACAGCACACTTCTAATCGGACGGTACCCAGCCGCCAGTAACAGTAGTAACGTAGCGGAAACGCGAAACGTAACTTTTGTTTCTAAGAGGATGATGCATGGCCGCCAAGAAGACCACCGCTGCTGCATCGGCGCTGGCTGACGCCTTCGCCGCGCTGAGCGTGGAGAACAAGCCGGTGACCGTCCGGTCGTTGCGGGATCGGGCCGGGGTCAGCACCGCTGCGGCTGGTGAATGGCTTCGAACGAACCGGCCGACCCGCGATGTGCCGCCGGTGCCTGCCGAGGAGCTGGAGCGGGTTCTCGAACCGCTGTGGTCCGCGGCGGTGGCAGCTGCCCGCGACGAGCACGTTGAAGCCAGTGCGGGGGAGCGGGCCGCACTGGTCGCCGCCGAGGCCGCGGCACTGACCGAGCTGGCCGCCGCGATCTCCCGAGCCGAGGAAGCCGAAGCCCAAACCGCGCAGCTGCGCCGCGAAATCGCCGACCGCGACGCCGCGCTGGCTGCCGCCGACACCGCCCGCGCAACAGCGACCAAAGACGCCGCCGACGCACGAACCGCCGCCCACACCGCTGAACTGGCCACCGCCGAAGCGCAAGCCACTGCAAAGACATTGCGGGAAGTCCTCGACACCCTGAGCAAGGCCACCAAGAGCGAACGGCCTCAACCCAAAACGTAGGTGCGTGGTCAGGCCGCTGCAACGTCGAGCCGAAGGAGTCGGTGATCGTCATCGACATGTTCGAGCGGGTTCTACGGCGGCGAGTCGCTGCGCTCGCTGGTGCGGCTACTGGAGGACCAGAAAGTACCGACCCGCTCGGGCAGGCCGTGGAACACCCCCACCGTGCGCGACTTGCTCACCAACCCGAGGTATGCGGGGTGGGCGGTGTATCAGGGCGGATCGCCACCGACAGCGACGGCAACCTGGTGCGCGGGCAGTGGTCGCCGCTGATCGGTGAGGACACGTTCGACGTCGTGCAGGCGCGGACCCGTCGCGCAAGACCAACCGCGTACAGGCGGACTCACATTCGCTCACCAAAGGCACGGCGCTCTCAGCTGAGATCGAGGTCCGCGATGTCGTCAGGGATCGACATCTCTGCCAGGATGTCCCGGTAATGGGCGGCGGCCTGCCGACACCTGTCGGCGCTCATCTGGAATCCAGCTGCGGCGCGCAATGCTTTGTCGAGGACCGCCTGGCTGTCCTTGACGATATCCAGGGCCAGGCTGGCCGCGTCGCGGTAAGAGTCCGACGCCTCACTGAGTGCGCTCGTGGCGGCCAGTAAGAGATAATGGCGCTGCTGCTGAGCCCGCAGCTGCC
>JAGQTR010000060.1 GCA_020438915.1 Mycobacterium sp. | reverse complement strand
GAACCAACGCGATCGAGGTGGAGCGCACCCCCGAAGAGGGCTACCACTTCATGGAGGATATGACCGATAAGGCCATCGCCTGGATCGGGCAGCAGAAAGCGCTGGCACCGGACAAACCGTTCTTCACCTACTTCGCACCCGGCGCCACCCACGCCCCGCACCATGTGCCCAAGGAATGGGCCGACAAGTACGCCGGCAAGTTCGATCAGGGCTGGGATGTGTTGCGCGAGGAGACGTTTGCGCGGCAGAAGCAACTCGGGGTGATCCCGTCGGACTGTCAGCTCACCCCCCGCCATAAAGAGATCCCGGCGTGGGATGAGATGCCCGAAGACCTCAAGCCGGTGCTTCGTCGCCAGATGGAGGTCTACGCGGGCTTTTTGGAGTACACCGATCACCATGTGGGGCGTCTGATCGACAGCCTGCAGACAATCGGCGCGCTCGACAACACGCTGGTCTACTACATCATCGGCGACAATGGTGCCTCGGCCGAAGGAACGCTGAACGGCACGTTCAACGAGATGCTCAACTTCAACGGCATGGCAGCAGTCGAAACGCCGGAGTTCCTGACCGCGCGGCTCGAAGCGCTTGGCGGACCGGAGTCCTACAACCACTATGCGGTGGGCTGGGCGCACGCGATGGACACGCCGTATCAGTGGACCAAGCAGGTCGCCTCCCACTGGGGCGGTACCCGCAACGGCACGATTGTGCACTGGCCCAAGGGAATCAGCGCTACCGATGAGATGCGCTGGCAGTTCCACCACGTCATCGACGTCGCACCGACAATTCTGGAGGCCGCGGGGCTGCCGGAGCCGATCTCGGTGAACGGTGTACAGCAGCACCCCATCGAGGGTGTGAGCATGCTGTATTCGTTCAACGACGCCGAGGCCCCGGATCGCCACGAGACGCAGTATTTCGAGATGTTCGGCAACCGCGGGATTTACCACAAGGGCTGGACCGCGGTGACCCGACACAAGACGCCGTGGCTGCTTGTCGGGGAGGAGACTCCAGCTTTTGACGACGACGTCTGGGAACTCTACGACACCACCAAGGACTGGAGCCAGGCCAAGGACTTGGCCAAGGAGATGCCGGAGAAGCTGCACGAATTACAGCGGCTGTGGCTCATCGAGGCCGTTCGCTACAACGTGTTGCCGATGGACGACGACGTCGCCACGCGGCTGAACCCGGACATCGCCGGACGCCCGACGTTGATCAAGGGCAATACCCAACTGCTGTTCGGCGGGATGGGCAGGTTGTCGGAGAACTGCGTCGTCAGCATCAAGAACAAGTCGCATTCGGTGACCGCGGCCATCGAGGTTCCGGAGTCCGGCGCCGAGGGCGTCATCATCGCCCAGGGTGCGAACATCGGTGGCTGGAGCCTGTACGCCAAGGATGGTGTGCTCAAGTACTGCTACAACCTGGGCGGTGTCCAACATTTCTTCGCCGAAGCAACCAGCCCGCTACCGGCCGGTGAGCATCAGGTACGGATGGAGTTCGAATATGCCGGCGAGGGCATGGGCAAAGGCGGCACCGTGACGCTGTACACCGATGGCGATAAAGTCGGTGAGGGAACGGTCGACGCGACATTGCCGATGATCTTCTCCGCCGACGACGGTTGTGATGTCGGCCAGGACACCGGCGCGCCGGTCTCGCCCGACTACGGCCCTCGCGGCAACGCGTTCAACGGTCAGGTCAAGGGTGTGCAGATCGCGATCGCCGACGCCGCCGAGAGCGGCGGCCCGGTGATCTCGGCCGAGGAAGCCATCCGGGTCGCGATGGCGCGTCAGTAGTGGGGCTTAAACGTACTTGTCGCGGAGCACCCGCTTGAGGATCTTGCCCGCTGGGCTGTGCGGGATCTCCTCGGTGAAGATCACCTTCTTCGGCAGCTTGAATCGCGCCAGACGGGTCGCGCAGTAGTCGACGATATCCTGCTCGGCGAGCTTGCTTTGGTCGGCAACGACGATGGCGCAAGCGATTTCGCCCCACTTCTCGTCGGCGAGGCCGATCACCGCCACCTCGCTGACGCCGGGAATACCGATGATGACGCTCTCGATCTCGGCCGGGTAGATGTTCTCCCCGCCGGAGATGATCATGTCCTTCATCCGGTCTTTGATGTAGAGATAGCCCTCGTCATCGATTTCGCCGATGTCACCGGTGCGGAACCAGCCGTTGTCGAAGGCGGCGCGGGTGGCGTCCGGGCGATTCCAGTATTCCTTGAGCAGGAAGTCGGATTTGATGACGACCTCGCCCTCGCCGCGCTCGCTGATCAGTCCGTTGTCACTGCGCACCCGAACGTCGGCGAACATGCAAGCGCGTCCCGCTGAGCCCACCTTGCGCAGTGCGTCATCGCCGAGCAACATGGTGCCGCCGCCGCACGATTCGGTGAGTGCATAGCCCTGCACCACCTCCATGTTCTTGGCGGCATACATCTTGATCAGCGACTCGGGCATCGGAGCACCACCGGTGATGAAGTACCGAAAGTCGGGTGCGTCGAGCTCCTCGAACTGGGGTACCAGCCGCATGAAGTTCAGGATTGCCGGCACCGCGCCACCGATGGTGACTCGTTCCTCAACGATCAGCGACCACATCTTGGCCGGATCGAACTGTGGCATCGAGATGAGGCTGACCCCGCGCATCGTGCAGAAGATCACCGTCGTCAGTGCCGCGACGTGGAACATCGGAAGGGGTAGTAGGACCCGGTCCTTATAGTGTCCATCGACCGTCATCGCCCATGCCGCGGCAGCGGTGTGCACCGAATCATGGGTGTGCACCACGCCTTTGGGAAGCCCGGTGGTTCCGGAGGTGTACATGATGAACAGGTTGTCCGAGCCGCCGTATTCACCGTCCGGCTCGTCGGCGTCTGCGGCCTTGAGCAGCTCGATGAGCGCGCCCTCGCCTCCCACCGTCGGTACCCAGGCCTCGATGGTGCAGGGATGCTCGGTTCCGGCCTTCACGGCCGCTGCGGTGTCGGCGAATTCTTCGCCGTAGATCAGCACCTTGCTGCCGCTGTCGGAGAGAATGAATTCCAGTTCGGGCGCCGCGAGGCGGGTGTTGAGTGGTACGGCTACGGCTCCGATCTTGGCGGCCCCGTAGAACAGGCAGCAGAACTCCACACTATTGGGCATCAGCAACGCCACGCGGTCGCCGGCACCGATCCCGAGCGAGCGCAGAACGCTGGCGCATCGGTTGGCCAGCGCGTTCATCTCGGTGTAGTCGATGCGAATGTTCGTGGATGGTTCGACATACGCCTCGAGCAACGGGGAAACGACGGCCCGTTGTTTGAGCATGACACCGATGTTTTTCATGAATTCTCCGAGGTCGTTGCGGTGTGGGTTGCGCCAGTGTCACTTTGGAGCCGGCGCAATGCATCTTCTATGAGTTCGGCGAGGCGTGAGGGGTTGTGCACCGCTTCGGGAGCGGCGCCGACGGCCAGGCAAAGGTTGGTGTGGACGCTGGCGAAGGTCACGTTGAGCCCGGCGCCCGGCGGCAGAATCGGCAGACCGTGGAAGGCCACCATCGGCGCCCCCGCCAGATACAGTTGCTCGGTCGGCCCCTTCATGTTCGAGATCACCAGGTTTGCGCTCGGCACCTTGCCGAACCCGGGCAGGGTATCGGAGATGGTCAGGCTGCTGGCCAACATCAGCGCGTAGACCTGGCGGGACGTGGTCTGCATGCCGCGCCCCTTTTCCTTCGCTTTCTTGGTCGATGTGTTGATCTGGTGCAGACGCTCGGTGAGGCCGGCTTCCGGGGCGCCCATCGGGATCAGTTCGGCGGCAACCTGATTACCGCCGCTGCCGCCGCCCGATTCGTCGCGCAGCGACATCGGCATGAAGGCCACCAAGGGCTTGTCGGTTGGCGCCTGATGCTCCTCGAGGTAGTGATGAAGCGCGTCATCGATGATGGTCATGATCACATCGTTGACCGAGGTGCTGGTCTTCTTGGCAACGGCCTTCACATCGCCGAGCGGCAGCTCGATGTTCGCGTAGGCACGGGCCGCGGACTTCGCGGTGTTGTTGAACAGTGTCCGTTTCGCGGTGAAGGGCAGCGACGACATTTTTGACTTGAGGTTCAATGATTGCGCACCGAGATCGACGACGTCACGGCCCATACCGATGACATCGCCCGGTATCTTGGTCAAGCCCATCAACATGCCCTGTAGGCGTTCGACCTGAGACACACTGGGCCGGGAACGACGCGGTTTGTCCGCCTGCTCGGGGGCCATCCAGGGACCGGCCCGCCTGGTGTTGCTGGGTGAATCGCTCATGAAGTTGCGCATCGCGCGCAGCCCACCTTCGCCGTCGATCAAGGCGTGGTGCACTTTGATCATCACCGCGAGGCGGTCGTTCTCGATGCCGTCGATGATGTAGCACTCCCACAGCGGATGCGCCCGGTCCAGCAGACCAGTGTTCAGAAAGGAAACAGTCTCGTGGAATTGCTGCATGGAACCCGGTGCGGGCAGGGCAATGTGGCGGACGTGATAAGCCATGTCCGGCGTGACGGTTTCCCAGGCGGCGACGTCCTTGCCCAGCCACTTGAGTTTGTAGTTGAAGGGTTCGACGGCCTCGCTCTGCCGATAGGCCTCCAACAGCTTTTGTCCGAAAGACGTTTCCTGTCCCTCGGGTTTCTCGAAGATCGTGAAGGCAGCCATGTGAAACGGCCGGTTGGACTTCTCCAGCAGCAGGAAAGTCAGGTCCATCGGGGCTATCCGGGTCATGCGACCGGCTCCTTGTTTTCGGCCAGCGCGACCAGACTGTTGAGTTCATCGACGAAATAGCCGTAGAGGCCCCAGCCGTCTCTGAGAATCTCGCGGTCGATCAAAATGCAGACATTTGCCTGCCCGCAGTAACTCCACATGGTGATGTTCAGCGCGCTGCCGTCGATGATCTGGCCGGTGGAGAACCAGTTGGCGACCTTCCAACGGTCCAGGTACAGCGCCTCTTTGGGTCCCGGAACATTGGACAGAACCAGGTTGCCGAACATCCCGAACCGGCCGCCCTGGCGATGGATGGCCTTGCGTAGGAGCTTGACGGCGAACGGCGGGACAACCTGCATCAGGGCATTCATGTCGGCGCCGGCCTCCTGGACCTCCTTGAGGTGGGCCTTCATCTCGACGTTCGCCTCGTGGCTGGCCTGGAGGCGTTCGCGGGGGTCAGCGATGTCGCTGCGCAGCCAGGAGAAGTCCTGGGTCGCATAGTTTCCGATGCCCTCCGCGCCCTCGGGCCGCTTTCCGGCGAACGGCGTCGCGCCGATCAGCGGGTGCATGTCCGGGTTGTAGTCCAGATCGATGAGCAGGCGTCGTACCGCGCCGGCGACGCAGCTGGAGAAGATATCGTTGATGGTGACACCCAGCGACTTGCTGACGATCTTGAAACGCTCAAGTGGGATGCTGTCGCAGACAAAGGTGCGACCAGCGCTGACGGCCACGTTGAGTGGTGTCTGCTTCATCTGCCCCGCCGAGGGGTGCGCGGGCAACCCGGCTTTCTTTCTCGTGCGGTCCAGCTTGTACTTTCGGCCCAACCCGCGGGCCACCTTGGGCATATTGCCGATGGTGACTTCAGGCCAATCACGCAGGGCGCGACCCAGCCGTGCCGGCCAGGAGGGCAACGGGGGCGGGTTGTAGGGCGGGGCGTCCCCGGCTTTGATGCCGACCTCGGGCAGATAGAACTGCTGCATCAGGAAGGCCGCGCCAACGCCGTCGACGTAGGCGTGGTGTACCAGCAGGACGATCGCGACTTTGCCATCGGCGAGGCCCTCGACCACCCACTGCATCCACAACGGGCGGTCACGGTCGAGTTGGTAGGAGTAGACCGATCCCATGAACTCGCATAACGCCTTGTGGTCCGCCGGTGGCGGGCACGCGACCCGGCGGATGTGGTAGTCCAGATTGAAGTCGGGGTCCTCGACCCAGTAGGGGTGATTCAGTCCAAAGGGCGAATCGAGGTATTTCCAGCGCAGCATCGGTACCAGGTGGATTCGACGCGCCGACTCTGCGAGGTATTTGTCGAAAGACCAGCCGTCCGGATCGGTGGACGGATCGATGATCGCCACCTTGAAGGTGTGCATATAGGCCTTCGGTGTCTCCATGCCCAGCATGAATGCGTCGACACCGTTGAGTCTCTTCATATCCGTCTCACCTGCCGCTGGAGGTGCCATTTCGGGTGCCGGAATCCGCACGAGTGGCTGAGCCTCACTATGCCGTGGATGGCTACCGGATGGCGTGGTTTTGAGGCGGGCCGGTGCTCGAGATTTGAGGTGTTCGGAACCGCGGTGATTGCGCGATCGCTGCGGTCTCGCTGCTGGCGGGCGAAGGTACGGGTCTGGGCATGCTCGAGGCCTACATTTTGGCCGGCGAGCTCACCCGTGCCGGTGATGACTATCCCGCGGCGTTCGCCCGGTATGAGGCTCGCCTGAAGGACTTCGTAGCGGGTAAACAGAAGAGTGCGCTGCACGTCGGTGTCACCTTCGTGCCCAAGACCAAAATCGGCATCCGTATCCGCGACCTTCTGACACACTTTTTTCGCGGCCCATTCATCGCCAAGCTCGCGCTGGGCGACCTCACCGACGACATCGACTTGCCGGACTACGAGACCGAATCCTTCTCGCCGCCATATACCCGGGGCAGGCGCGTGTCGGGGCCGTCAAAGCTCAACCGAACGGGGTCGTGACGACGGCCGAAGAATGGGAGATCGCCCCACCATGATCTTTCGAGGTTGACCGGGAGCGGCGAATCAATCGCCGAGGGCGGCTTTGACATCGACCCGCAGACCGGTCTCGCGCTCGGCGACCTGCCACAGCGAGGCGATCGCGGAATCGCTGCCGGGCCGGATCAACGGTTTGCCGACCGGGGGCCCGTTGGTCACGAACAGCGGTCCGTAGAAACCGCCGCCCGGTGCTTTCGGGTCCACGGCGGCCCGAAGCTGGCTCAGCGCGCCGCGATCGGTCGACATGCCCATGGACTTGGTCAGCTTGGTCTGGCCGTACATGCGCCACTCGTCGAAGTTGTTGCGCATGTGCGGGTCGGCGGGGTCGATGGCGCGGCCGGTGTGCTGGGCGGTACTCGACAGCGTCACCACCCTCGCACCGGGGGTTGCGACGATGATCGGGAGCAGGTGAGAGATCAGCGCCCAGTGGCCGAGCACGTTGATCCCCATCTGCGTGTCGAACCCGTCCTCAGTGCTGCCTTGCGGCATGGCCATCACCCCGGCGTTGCACATCAGGATGTCGATGCGCCGGTGCTTGGCCCCGATCTGCTTGGCAGCCGCGGCAACCGAGGCCAGCGAGCCGAGATCCAGTTCCACGATCTCCAGCGAGGCGTCGGGGTGCGCGGCGAGGATCTCGGCATGCGCGTCGGCAGCCTTGGCCTGGTTGCGGGCCGCCATCACCACGTGCGCGCCCTTGCCGGCCAGTGCCTTGGCCGACGCGAGTCCGAGTCCACCGTTGGCACCCGTCACCACGGCGACCTTGCCGTGCAGATCGGGGATGTTCTTCGTTGACCAGCTCATCGCGTCTCCTCGGATCGTAGGGTCGTCGCGATCGGGCGCGGTGCCGACCGGACGGCGTAATGTATGACCACGACCCTACGGCGACGGGCCGAGCACGCCTACGCGCTTGCCGCCCGCCTAACGAAGGGTGACGGGCAGGTTCGCCAGGCGTCGCCAGAACGGCAGCGGAACCATCTGAAGTTCGGCCGGGTCGACGGCGAGCGTCAGGTCCGGGAACCGGGTGATCAAATTGGTGATTGCGACGCGGGTTTCCATCCGGGCCAGATTAGCGCCCAGGCAGAAGTGCGGGCCCTTGCTGAATGCTATGTGGTAGTTGGGATCTCGAGCGATATCGAAGGTATCCGGGTTGTCGAACGCTTCGGGATCGCGGTTGGCAGACGCCAGTAGTGGAATGACCATCGCCCCCCGCGGGATCGCGACGCCGTGCAGTTGGAGGTCTTCGGTTGCGTAGTTGGGTTTGGTGCCCCCGATGGTTCCGGTGTAGCGCAGGATCTCCTCGACCGCCGTGCCGATGAGGTCGGGGTCAGCCTTGAGTCGTTCGAGCTCACCAGGGTGTGTGAGCAGGGTGCACAGCCCGTTGGCGATCAGGTTGTAGGTGGTTTCATAGCCGGCGGTGACCAGCATGAACACCATCGCCACCACCTCGTCCTCGGTCAGTGAGTCGCCATCCTCGGACGCATGAATCAGCCCCGTCAGGATGTCGTCTGCGGGCTCGGTGCGACGGCGTGCGATGAGACGGCGTACATAATCGATGACACCCTCCATCTTCTCGGCAGCCTTCTCGATGCCGTACTCAGCGATGCCTTCGATGACCAGCTTCATCGCGTCGTGAAACTGCCCGCGCTCGTCCTCGGGCACCCCGACCATCTCGCTGATCACGGTGACCGGAACTGGCAGTGCGTACTCGGTGACGACGTCGATGCACTGGCCGGCGCTGAAGCCGTCGAGTAGTTCGCGGGTCACCGTATCGACCCGGTCGGCCAGCAGCGACACCGCACGGGGGGTGAACGCGCGGCTGACGAGCTTACGCAACCGCTGATGTTCGGGATCATCCATCATGATCATGCTGTCGGTGGCCATGAACCGAAGCGACTCGGGGATCTGTAGCGGCGCACTACCTTCCACGACCCGACGAAACCTACGGTCAGTGGTGAGTTCGACGCAGTCGGCGTACCGAGACAGAACGTAGATGTCGACGTCACCCATGTACGCCAACCGGGTGCGGTGCACCGGTGACTCTCGGCGCAAGCGGTCATAGACGGGGAACGGATCAGCCAGGAAATCGGGGCTGTTCAGATCCAGGGGGTCGCTGGTCGCGGTATCAGGAGTGTGGGTGGTCATGGTTCCGCTCCCCGCTGCTAGTTGGCGCGCCGCCGCGGAGCTAAACTTGCCCAAAGTCCGCACCGACATGTAGTTTCAGAGTACAGTGAAACTTGTGAGTGTCAAAGACGTGGGCCAGAAGAGTGGCAAGTCGGCGATCTGGACCCAGGGGCTGACCAAAACTTCGGCGACGTTGCCGCCGTGCGGGATCTTGATCTGGAGGTCTCGCGCGGCGAGGTGTTCGGATTCTTGGGTCCCAACGGGGCCGGAAAATCCACCACCATCCGCCTGTTGCTGGACCAGATTCGCCCGAGTTCAGGCCGCGCCGAAATTCTGGGCATGAATTCGTATGTCGATTCGCTGCAGATCCGCCGCTTGATCGGCTATGTGCCGGGTGATTTGGCGTTGTATCCCAAGATGACCGGGTCGCAGACGGTGCAATACTTCGCTCGGCTGCGCGGCGGTGTCGATCAACGTTTTACCGCCGAGCTTGCCGAACGACTGGGCGCCGATCTGACCCGCAAGGTCGGGGAGTACTCGACCGGCAACCGACAGAAGCTGGGTCTGATCCTGGCGTTCATGCATCGCCCCGAGCTTCTGATCCTAGACGAGCCCAATGCCGGGCTGGACCCCCTGGTGCAGCAGGAATTCCATCGTCTAATTGGCGAGGTCCGTGACGCCGGGCGCTCGGTTTTCCTGTCCTCGCACACACTTTCGGAGGTCGAACGGGTCGCCGACCGGGTTGGCATCATCCGCGACGGCGAACTCATTGTCGTCGAGCGGATTGATGACCTGAAACGAAAAGCCATTCGCCGCATCGAGTTCGAGTTCGCCGACCGAGTTCCGGCCGACCTCTTCGACGATGTTTCGGGAATCCGCCAGGCCACCGTCGACAAGCATCACGCCAAGGTGTCCTTCGAGGGATCGGTCAACGACATTCTCAAAGCCGCGATGGCCCATGAGGTCGTCAACCTCAGCAGCCGCGAAGCTGACCTCGAGGAAGTCTTTCTCACCTACTACCGCAAGCAGGCCGACCGCGACCGAAGTGAGCACGCCGCAGGATCCCCACGGAAAAGATCGGCATCCGATGGCTAGTACCGCGGTTCTTGCCAAGGATCTGACTGAACGGCGTTGGCCGGTGGCAGGCCTCGGGGGCGTCCTGGCGGTATTTACCGTTGCCGCGCTGGCCATCAGCGCCGGCCTCGGGCCCACCATTACCGAACTCACCAAGGGATTCCCGGACGCGCTGACGACGTTCATGGGCGGTGACGTACCGGGGGGTTATGTCGTTGGCGAGGTTTTCAACCTGATCGCCCCACTGGCTTTGGTGGCCTACGCGGTACTGACTGGCGCGGGTGCAATCGCTGGCGAAGAGGAATCCGGAACCATGGATCTTCTTGCTGCCCAACCGGTGTCACGGCGTGACATTCTGCTGGCCAAGTTCGCTGGGTTGGCGGCAGCGTCAACCGCGGCCGTCGCGATCTTCGGCGCAGCGGCGGCGGGTTCATCGGTAATTTTCGGCACGGGCCCGACCGTTTCAGCGGTGACTGCGACCTGCGTGCACCTGCTCCTGCTGGCGACGGCCTTCGGGGCGCTGGCTCTGTCGCTGGGAGCCGCCACGGGTCAGCCGAATGTCGCTGCCGGGGTTGCCGGTGTGGTTGCGGCGATCAGCTACGTGACCAACGCCATGCTGCCACTGGCCGGACTCGACGGATGGGCGCGGCTGAGCCCCTGGTACTACTACGCCGGCTCCGACCCGCTGCTCAATGGCCTGAACGTGGGGCATCTGGTTGTGTTGGCGGTGCTGATCCTGGGTGCCGTCGCGGCGGCCCTCTACAGTTTCGAGCGCCGGGATCTGAAGGGATGACCCGATGAGCACCACGCTCGACGCCGCGAATGCCCGGCGACACAACGTGTACCTGCCGCACCCGCAGCACGCAGGCATGATCAGGGCATTGCTGGGCAAGGCGATCGCCGACCGGCTCTTGTTGGCCGGGATCGTCGGCGCTTCGATGATCGGAATGGGCGCGCTGATCGGCGCACTATGGCCGCCGATGCGAGATACCTTCGCCGACATATCCTCTGGCCTGCTCGACGGAATGATGAAAGCCCTTCCGGGTGCGGATCTGACGAGCGCTACCGGCTGGGCCAACGCCGAGCTGATGTCCATGGTTGCGCCAGCCGCTGCCATCGCCGTCGCCGTGATCTCCGCCGCGCGGGCCACCGCGGGCGAAGAGGAGGCCAAGACCCTCGGCGTGCTGCTCTCGGCTCCAGTGGCCAGGGTGACCTTCCTGTCCGCCAAGGCTGCAGCCATGGCGATCCACGTCCTGATCGTGGGCGGCTGCCTCGCCACCGGCCTGGTGGTGGGCAACGTAATCGGAAATCTGGGATTGACCGCCAACGGCATTGTCGGGGCCACAGCGCATACCGTGCTTGTCGGCATCGCGTTCGGCACGCTGGCCCTGCTGATCGGGGCCGGCACCGGAAACCGGCGCCTCACCACCGCGACCACCGGTGCACTGGCCGCCCTGGCATTCGCGATGAGTACCTTCCTGCCGCTCTCGGATGCCCTGGCCGACGGCGCCAAATTCAGTCCTTGGTACTACTTCAGCGCATCCAACCCGCTGCTCAACGGTGCGGATCCCGGCCACCTCATCGTTCTCGCCACCTGCGCCGTCCTCCCGGCACTTGTTGCCGCGGTGGTCTTCCACATGCGTGACCTTCGCGGTTGAACAGAAAGTAACTCTGATGAGCACAGCGGCAGACGATTTCACGATCGTGCACCCAATCACCATCGGCAGCACCGAGTTCACGGCGCATCAGCATCGCTACTACGACTGGATGCGCCGCGAGGCCCCGGTCTACCGGGGTCGGATGACGTTTCTAGGTGACCAGGACGTCTACTACATCTCTCGTTACCGCGACTGCTGGGACCTGGTCAGCGACCCGCGGATCCAGCGGGTCGTCCCAGACGCCGAACCGTTGCCGCTGCCGGCGGCGCTGCGCCTACTCACCGACCACGGCATGATCTACCAGGACGACCCGGTGCACATCCGGCTGCGAAAGTTGGTCGGTCGACCGTTTACCCCGCGGGCAATCAGCCGTCTCGCGGATCGGGTCCAGACAGTCACCCGGGAACTGCTTGACGGGATGAAGCTGGGACAGCGCATCGATGTGCAACAGGCCTATGCCCTTCCCATCCCGACCACCGTTATCAACGAAATGGTCGGAGTCCCCGTGCAAGATCGCCACCGGTTCCACGGCTTCATCGAGCTGTTGATCGACGGGATCGCCACCTACGGCATCGAGGCCGCGGGCGAGAAGATGGACGGTTTCGTCGACTACGTTCGCGGGCTGATCGCGATCCGGCGCGCCGACCCCGGCGACGACATCCTTTCCGGCCTGATCCACGCCAACGAGGACGGCGACACCCTGTCGGAGGACGAGATAGTCGCGATGGTGTACATCCTTGTTACTGCCGGCTACGAAACCACCTACAACCTGATCGCCAACGGCGTCGCAACCCTGCTGACACACCCCGATCAACTTGACCTGCTGAAGGCCCAGCCGACGCTGATCGACTCCGCAGTCGAGGAGATCCTGCGATACACCGGCACGGTCGGAAGCACCGAACCGACGACCTACGCCGCCGAGGACATGACCCTGCACGATGTCACGATCCCGCGCGGCGCAATGGTTCTCGCGCTGCTGGCCTCGGCAAACCGCGACCCCGCCGAGTTCACCGACCCCCACACCTTCGACATCACCCGCGACCCGAATCGCCATCTCGCCTTCAGCAGGGGCAACCACTTCTGCCTGGGTGCGTCGCTGGCCCGTATGGAAACCAAGATCGCAATTGCCAATCTGATCCAGCGATTCCCCAACCTGCATCTGGCCGTCGAACCCGGGGAGTTGAGTCTGGTCCCGATGCCGCTGATGAATCGGCTCGACGGCCTGCCGGTGGTGCTCGGCTGAGCGACGGAACGAGCGCGATCCCGGAATCGGTGATCACCTCGCCGAGTTACACCGCGGGGTCAGACGCGCAGCGAAGCCTCATCGAGTTCGATTCCGATCACCTGCGCGACGCGGGACATGTCAGCGTCCCAGGCCAACAGCGCCAGGCCGCAGCGATGGGCGACCGCCGCGATCATGCAGTCGACCATCCCGCGAGGGGTGACCCCTGCTTGGCGACACCGACGATGGACCCTCGTCGCGGCATCGAAATCGGTGACCGCGTCGAAGTGCGCCAACCGGAATCGCAGCAGCAGGTTCCGTAGCTGTGCCTCCCGCGCATCACTGCGTGCGCCGGCCGACAACTCCATCAGAACCGGCTCCGTGAACATCAGCGGTCCATCGGTGGTGATCAACTCGGCAATGCGCAGGTCCGCTGTGCTGCCGGTGGCCCGGTCGTACTCGACCCACGCTGAGGTGTCGGCCAGGATCACGCGGCGCCACGAGGACCGGCGTCGGCCGGCACCGCACCAGTTGCGTGTGCACCCCGCATTGCCAGAGCCTGCTCGCGCGTCACGGGTTGGCCCGCCAGATGCCGTAGTGCCAGATCGACGGCCTCGGTCTTCGTGTGGACGCCGTAGCGGTCTTTTATCTCCTCGACGTAGACCTCTTCAATTTCGATGTTGGTGCGCACCCTCGCCATACACGTACGGTACACCGTACGTGTATATACGGTGTACCGCAGCTACGCGCTGGCGCACACTTTTATGGACTTCGCCAACGCCATCAAACCCGGCGGATATCGTCCGAGTTCGTACCTGCCCCGCCGGCGGGAACAAATCCGCAGCACCTCTGGTTGATCGGTTCGACTACTTGAGTGCATCAAGCTCAACTCTGGGTTGACATCGCATGGTTTCCCGGGGCAGTCTTGAGCGCGGTGCACTCAGAACAATGATTCGTCTATTCAGGAGGCAGTAACTATGGCTCGTGCGGTCGGAATCGACCTCGGGACCACCAACTCCGTCGTCGCAGTGCTGGAGGGTGGCGACCCGGTCGTCGTCGCGAACTCCGAGGGCTCCCGGACCACGCCGTCGGTTGTCGCGTTCGCGCGCAACGGCGAGGTGCTGGTGGGTCAGCCCGCCAAGAACCAGGCGGTGACCAACGTCGACCGGACAATCCGTTCGGTGAAGCGTGAAATCGGCACCGATTGGTCGGTGAAGATCGACGATAAGAACTACACCCCGCAGGAGATCAGTGCGCGTGTGCTGATGAAGCTCAAGCGCGACGCCGAGTCCTATCTCGGTGAGGACATCGCTGACGCGGTCATCACCGTCCCCGCGT
>JAGQTR010000594.1 GCA_020438915.1 Mycobacterium sp. | reverse complement strand
AGGCACGATCGGAAACGACCCGGAAAATCCGATGAGCGCGATGCAGCGGGCCGGCGAATTCGTGCCGTTCACACCGCCGTTCAACATGAGTGGTCAGCCGGCGATCAACCTCCCGTTGGAGTGGACCGCCGACGGCCTTCCGGTGGGCGTGCAACTCGTCGCCGGCTACGGACGCGAGGACCTACTGTTCCGCATTGCCAGCCAGCTCGAGCAGGCCAAGCCCTGGGCCAATCGCACTCCCGACATCTGACACCGTCGAAGTCACTCGAGCCGCAGCCGCGGCCGCAGCCGGCTCGGCGCGATCTCGGCACCACGCTCCAGATCTGCGGCCAGCTCGACGGCGCAACCGATGAGGCTGGCGGCGTCGATCCCGTGCGGTACCTGTTCGCCCACGCCGATACGTCCGGCGGCACGTCGCAGCACCGCCACTGCGCCACGGACGTTGCCGCGCTGGATGTGGGTGATACCGACGGCAAGTTGTGCCAGACCCTGCCAGAGCGGCCGTTCGTCATCGGGGGCACTCTTCCAGGCAGCCTCGAGGACCTCATGTGCGTTGAAAGCCAGCCCGTCGTCGAGGAGGTCCTGCGCGTAACGCAGGTATCCCTCTGGTGACAGATCGAGTTCGTCGGGAATGCGGGGCACGCCCGCGACGCCGCGCGGCAGTGGCCTTCCCAGGGCGTCGCGCTGCCGGCTGTTGCTCGCCCTCCCGGATTCATCGCGATCGCGCTCAGTCACATCACTTTCCTCTGGTCTGGATCACCTGCTCGGCGACCGCGACGAGACGGGTATTGCTGTCCTGCGACAGTGTGCGCAGCATGTCGAACGCCGCGACGTCATCGACGTCATAGCGCTCCATGATGATCCCCTTGGCCTGTCCGATACGGTCCCTGGTCGACAACGCCGACTCCAGCTGCTCGCTGTGCCTGCTGGCCAGAATCGCGGCGGCCGCGTGCGCGGCGAGCACCGCACCGATCGTCTCGGCCTCGGCGTCGAACGCATTCGGCGCGAAGCCGAACAGGTTCAGCGCCCCTGCCGTCTGCACGCTCGTGTACAGCTTGAACGACAGCGCGCTGCGCACCCCGAACTCGACCGCCGCCGCCGAATACTGCGGCCAGCGTTGCTCGGTGCGGAAGTCATCGGTGCGCACGATGAGTTCGTCCAGCGCCGCCTGCACGCACGGACCCTCGCGGTACTTCATCTGCAGCTCGTCCAGCCGTTGCGGCAGCTCTGAGGTGCCGGCCACCGAATCGAACTTGTTGGCCTTGCCGATCAGCAGGACTCCCGCCGTATCGACGCCGCGAATCAGCTTCTTGGCCTCAGCAGTGACATCGGAGAGGACGTCCCCAACGGCACGCGGGGTGGCCACACTCCGGGCCAACTCGGCCATCCGTTGAGCAAGTTCGTGTCTCGACACCTCTGTCACGGTTTCAGACTCTCCCATCTTTGGGCGCTCAAAGGCGGAATAGCAAAAGGCGTTTGCGTTCGTCGTGGCTGGTCAATGCAGCCCCGAGGCAGGTGGGGCGGTCGACCGTCAGCCCTGTCCAGGTCTCGTCGGTTCAGAACCCAGCCGGCGGGACCGCTCCCTTCAGTCACTCCGTTAGTTGTAGTAACGTGCCGGAGATGGGCGCACCGGACGTGTGGATTCTCGGCGGCTATCAGAGCGA
>JAGQTR010000593.1 GCA_020438915.1 Mycobacterium sp. | reverse complement strand
CCTGCGCGATGTCCAGGCCGTGCACCAGGGGGCGCCACGGGGTGCCGTCGCTGGTCATGGCGATGGTGCGCTCGACCCACGCCAGACCGGACAAATTGTTCAGCACGATGTCGAACCGCATCCGCGGCGACGCACCGAACGCGGTGGCGTTGCGCAGGAACGTCGGCGAGAAGTCGTCATCGGCCATCGCGGTCAGGTCTCGTTCGACCATCGCCTTGCACTTCGCGTAGGCGGTCAACGGGTTCAGGGGGCTCACTTCGCTCACCGTGCCCGCGGCCGCACCGTAGACACTGCACGAGGACATGTAGACAAATCGTTGCACCCCTGCGCGTTTCGCGCAGTCAGCCAGGTGCAGACTCCCCCGGTGGTTGACGTCGTAGGTGACCTCGCCGGTGAGTTCCCCCAGCGGGTCGTTGCTCAACTCGGCCATGTGCACGACCGCGTCGAAGCCACGCAGGTCGTCGACCTCGACCTCGCGGATGTCACGGACAACTGTGGCCGGCACGCTGCGGATTCGCGACGGCTGGCCGTCGATCAGTCGTTCGGAGCACAGCCATCCCGACTTGTAGTAGCCGGTATCGAGTCCGACCACCTCGAAGCCGTATGCGTCGAGGTAGGGCGCCACCAACGCCCCGAGGTAACCGTCCGAGCCGGTGATCAGCACACGCATAGTCATCCTTCTAGATCTCGACGGTGAGTTTGTCGGAGACGAACGCCTCCGCGTATCGGGCACGGCACTGCACACCGCGGATCCTCATCAATCCGAGGAACGCCTCGGTGTCGAACCAGAACTTCCCGCTCTGCGATGGGTAACTCTGGTGCAGCAAGCGCTGTTTGCGCTCAGCAAGATCCGGTGACACCGGCTGGTACACATTGGGGGTGGGCAGGTCTGACTCCCATTTGAGGATCTCGTAACCCCAGTACATGTGATCACGAAACTCCGTGGGCAGGAGTTCGGCGAGCAACCGGTGATCCTGGTGGGCATCGCGGCGTTGGGGACCGATCACCAGGTCGGGTTCGCAGGTTCGCCGAAACTCCGCGACTCGGTCCTTGACGCGACCCCAGTGTCGCGGCAGCCCTCCGTCGGGCAGGTCGGCAACGGTCAACCGCACCTCCGCGTCGCCGCACATCGCGGCGAATGCGTTCTTCTCCTCGACCTCACGCTCGGTGCCGGCTCCCGTCAGCACCAGTGCGTGAACGACGATGTCGGGATTGCGCCGGGTCAGCTGCATCAGCGTGGCTCCAGCCCCGATCGCGACGTCGTCACAGTGAGCACCGACCACGGCCACGGTGGACACCTCCAGTGCCATCCCAGTGGTCACGCCGAGGCCATACTCGATGCTGCCCTGCCCGATTCCCACAGCGCCCACGGCCGGTTTCCGTTGTTGTACTCGCAATCGAGCTCGGCCCGCTCCTTGAAGGTGTCGGCGGGCCGCCAGAAGCCGTCGTGGCAGTGCCCGATCAGCTTGCCGGTCCCGGCCAGGGCCTCGAAGGCGTCACTGACAAGGTCGCCGTTCTCGGGGATAAGGTCGATGACATCCTGATGCAGCACGAAGTAACCACCGTTGACGCCTATCGAGATGTTCGTCATCGGCAGAACCTCTTTCACCTCGCCGGTGGTCGCGACGTCGACACAGTGGAACGACGAGTGCGGGGGCACGACCAGCATCGACGCCAGCGCTCCGCTAGCGGTCGCGCGCTCGATCATCTCCTCGAGCGGAGCGTCGGTGAGCACGTCGGCGTAGTTGGCTAAAAAGTAAGGGTCCGCGCCGAGGTACTTACGAACCCGCCGAAGTCGCTCACCCACCAGTGACTCCATGCCGGTGTCTGCGAACGTGATGGACCAATCGGCGATGTCGGAGCGCATCAGCTCCACCTTGCCGTCGGTCAGAACGAAATCGTTGGAAAGCGTCTCGCTGTAGTTGAGGAAGTAGTCCTTGATTTTCTCCGCACCGTAACCCAGGCAGAGGATGAAGTCCTTGTGACCGTGGTGCGCGTAGTACTGCATGACGTGCCAGAGCAGTGGCCGAGGCCCCACCATCTGGAGGGGCTTGGGGATGACATCGTCCTCCGCGGTCCGCATCCGCATGCCATAACCACCACAGAACAGAACGACCTTCATACCTGACTCCTCGCGCGGTTCGATGACCTTCAGCAGGGGGTATCTCGACGGAGCCGGCACACCGGCCCCGTTCGGCTCAAGACCTCGCTTTTCAACCCCCGCGGATGCATGTTCGCAAATATTCTGCAATTAACCACGAGGAAAGCTCTGAAGTCTTGCAACTACTGGCTGCGCCGAAACTAACACTAGCCAATTCACACAGCAAGGCCGACCCTAGCAAAATTCACAATCCTGTTCTTTTTGTCACATTCGGCGGCAACTCGCAGGTGCCTTCGGCCCGACCAGGGTGGCCTTATCCAGGCCAAACTACCGTATGATCGCCGTTGCCAGCTGTGGATCGCATCCGATGCGCCCCCTATAAATTGTCGTTTCCGTCAACTTCTGGCAATTTTCTCACCACCTCTTGCCAGCGTTGCTTCCGACCATGGGCACGAGCATCCAACGACGTCAGTAGTCCCATCGCGGGCTAAGGCCCTGGCAATCGTGATGATCGGTCTCTGTGTCGACCACTGTGCGCCGCCTCTTCCGGCATCGGCGGTATCGGCCGTCATCGGTTTGCTAATTTTGCGCACACGGAAGGCGCTCGCTGCCCGCGTAACGAATCGGAGGCATCTCGTGAAGATCACGCCTGCATTGGCCGCTATGACCGCCGCAGCTGCAGCCATGCTCGGCGGCGCCGGTGCACCTTTGGCTTGGGCCGACGACGTTGAGGTTCAAAGTCTGGGTCAGCCGGGTGAACTCGTCGACGGCGCCGTCATCCAGCACTGGACCGTCTCCGATCTGAGGCCCAGCACGGACATCATTCCGTTTCGGCCAGTGGGCACACTGTGGGAGGCCACAGCGACAGATCAGGCCATCGCCGGATGGGCGACTCCCATCGTGTCGAACCTGAACGCCCGGGCAGCCAATGGCGAGACATACCGGGTCCTGTTCGGTGTTGCGACACCGCAGGGTGTCAACCCGTCCACGCTTCCTCAGGGCCAAATGACCACGGGCAAAATCTACTTCGACGTCACCGGCGCCAGCC
>JAGQTR010000059.1 GCA_020438915.1 Mycobacterium sp. | reverse complement strand
GCCACGCGACCGCGGTCACCGGATTTCCCAGCACCGCGTCACTGCGACCTTCGGCGACCACCTCACCGTTGTTGGTCAGCACCGCATCGATGTTGCAGATGTCGATATCTTTGGGCGACACCCGCGCCTTCCCCAGCACCCAGCCCGCCGAGGAGGCGTTATCGGCGATCGTGTCGCACAACTTGATCTGCCAGTTGGTGATCCGGGTGTCGATCAACTCGATCGCCGGCGCGAACGCCGCCGTGGCCGCCAGCACGTCGTCCTCGGTGCAACCCGCCCCCGGCAAATCCTCGGCCAGCACAAACCCGACCTCGACCTCCACCCGCGGGAACAGATAATTCGCCGAAACCACCGGGCGGTCTTCAAAAACTTCCATGTCGTCGAGCAGATGCCCGTAATCGGGCTCCTCGACGTTCATCATCTTCTGCATCGCCTCCGAGGACAACCCGACCTTGTGACCGATCACCCGGGCACCCTCGCCAACCCGCCGCCGGATGTTGATCAACTGAATCTCATAAGCGTCCACCACATCGATATCGGGTGCCGCGTCGGTCAACGGCGATACCGGAACCCGGCTACGCTCGGCCCGCGCAAGCTCTCCCGCCAACCGATCACGCATCTGAGCGCTGAGCATTTACCTGAAGTCCCCTCGTTCCGTCAACCGGCACAGTTGTGGGTCGGCCGGGCAATTCTATAACGTGTTCTACATGAGTGGACAGGAGTACGACGTCATCGTGGTCGGCAGTGGCGCCGCCGGCATGGTCGCCGCCCTCACCGCCGCCCAGCAGGGTCTGTCAACAGTAGTTGTCGAGAAGGCTCCGCACTACGGCGGTTCCACCGCGCGGTCGGGCGGCGGCGTGTGGATCCCGAACAACGAGGTTCTCAAGCGCGATGGCGTCGACGACACGCCCGAAGCAGCCCGCACGTACCTGCACACGATCATCGGTGGCGTGGTGCCGGCCGCCAAGATCGACGCCTACCTTGACCGCGGTCCCGAGATGCTGTCCTTCGTGTTGAAACACTCGCCACTCAAGCTGTGCTGGGTGCCCAATTACTCCGACTACTACCCGGAGGCGCCCGGCGGCAGGGCAAGCGGCCGCTCGGTGGAGCCCAAGCCCTTCAATGCCAAAAAGCTGGGCGCAGATCTCGCGGGCCTGGAACCGCCGTACGGCAAGGTTCCGCTCAACGTCGTGGTCATGCAGCAGGACTACGTGCGCCTCAACCAGCTCAAGCGACACCCCCGCGGGGTGCTGCGCAGCCTCAAGGTCGGCATCCGCACCATGTGGGCCCAGGCGACCGGTAAGAACCTGGTGGGCATGGGGCGCGCTTTGATCGCGCCGCTGCGTATCGGATTGCAGCGGGCGGGCGTGCCGGTCCTGCTGAACACCGCAATGACCGAACTGCACGTCGAGGACGGCATCGTTCGGGGGATCTATGTCCGGACAGCCAACACCCCCGAATCTGCCGAACCGCAACTCATTCGGGCTCGCCGCGGCGTCATCCTGGGCAGCGGCGGATTCGAGCACAACGAGCAGATGCGGGTGAAGTATCAGCGCGCACCCATCACCACCGAGTGGACAGTCGGCGCCAAGGCCAACACCGGGGATGGCATCCTGGCTGCCGAAAAGCTCGGTGCAGCACTGGATGTCATGGAGGACGCGTGGTGGGGGCCGACGGTGCCGCTGGTCGGCGCACCATGGTTCGCGCTTTCCGAACGGAACTCACCCGGATCGATCATCGTCAACATGGCGGGCAAACGGTTCATGAACGAATCGATGCCCTATGTCGAGGCATGCCACCACATGTACGGCGGTCAGTACGGCCAGGGGCCAGGTCCCGGCGAAAACATTCCGGCCTGGCTGGTGTTCGACCAGCAGTACCGTGACCGCTATATCTTTGCCGGATTACAACCGGGACAACGCATTCCGAGGAAGTGGACGGAATCTCAGGTGATCGTCACGGCCGCGACTCTCGAGGAACTCGCGACGAAGATCGGCCTGCCCGTCCAGACGTTCAAGGCCACCGTCGACCGATTCAACGGCTTTGCGCGTTCGGGTATCGACGAAGACTTCAAGCGCGGCGAAAGCGCCTATGATCGCTACTACGGCGACCCGACGAACAAGCCGAACCCCAACCTCGGCGAAATCAGCCACGGCCCCTTTTACGCGGCCAAAATGGTGCCCGGGGATCTGGGCACCAAGGGTGGCATCGTCACCGACGTCCAAGGCCGGGCACTACGTGACGACGGCTCCATCATCGAAGGCCTCTACGCTGCGGGTAACGTCAGCGCGCCGGTGATGGGCCACACCTATCCGGGACCTGGTGGCACCATCGGCCCGGCCATGACCTTCGGGTACCTTGCGGCCCTGCACCTTGCCGGACGGGAGTGAGTCGTGCCCATCAACCTCGATGAAGCCATCGGTGCCGAACTCGATCCTGTCGAATTCTCGTGGACCAGCAGTGACATCCAGCTCTACCACCTCGGCCTGGGTGCCGGTGGCGACCCGATGGACAAGGGTGAGCTGCGTTACCTCGCCGACGCCACCCCGCAGGTGCTGCCCACCTTCGGCAATGTCGCGCAGAGCTTTCACATGACCGAAGCCCCGTCTGTGCGGTTTCCCGGCATCGACATCGAGCTGAGCAAGGTGCTGCACGCCAGCGAGGCGGTGACGGTGCCTGCGCCTATTCCGCCGTCGGGCACTGGCATCGCGGTCACCCGATTCACCGAGATCTGGGATAAGGGTAAGGCCGCGGTGATCTGGTCGGAGACAACGGTGAACGATCCGGACGGCACGCTGTTATGGACGCAGAAACGGTCCATCTTCGCGCGCGGCGAGGGCGGCTTCGGTGGCGACCGTGGTCCGTCGGGGTCGTCGTCGGCGGCCCCGGATCGTGCCCCCGATCTGCAGCTGTCGGTGCCGACATCGCCATCGCAGGCGTTGCTCTACCGAATGTGCGGGGATCGTAATCCGCTGCACTCTGATCCGGATTTCGCTGCCGCAGCCGGTTTTCCACGTCCGATCCTGCACGGGTTGTGTACCTACGGCATGACGTGCAAGGCATTGGTGGACCACCTGCTGGACGGGGATGTCAGCAGGCTTCGGTCCTACGGCGCACGGATGGCGGGCGTGGTGTTTCCCGGTGAGTCGCTGCAGGTGAGCGTCTGGAAGCACGCAGACCCTCAGGCCGGCTTCAGCGCCGTGGTGACCGCACCCGAGCGCGAGGACGCCGTAGCGTTGACCGGAGTCGAGTTCGTCCCGGCCTGATCCCGCTTACTTGCAGAGCTCGGCGACTCGCTCGGCGCTGGCCTGAGCATCGTTCAAGCGGGTCGCCTGCGCCGGATCGTCGGCAACCGCGCCCGCCAGTTGTCCCATCCCGATGTACTCGAGGCTGGTAGCGAACGACCGAACCGCATCCGCCAGCTCGGTCGGCGCCGCGGCGTCCAGCCTGTTCAGCAGGAACTGGCCGCCTCCCAGGGTCGCCAGCCGGGCGTTGGCGGCCACTGCCTGAGTGGCCACCCGATCCTTGCCGAGATCGGCGTTGGTCTGCAGGGATACCGCGTTGCGCACCATGTCGAACGCACCACAGACTTGGGTCTTGGCCTCCTCGGCACTGACTGTGGACGCCTCGCCTGAGGACGATCGCACCAACCCGACGGCGGCGAGGACCACGGCGAGGACAGCGATGACGAGCGCGGCCGGGGCGACCCAGCCGAGTTTGGTGTCGGACATCGGCGGATCATAGCCCGACGCCCTCCGTTGCCCGTCAATGTAGATTTGCCGAGGGCGAAAAGCAGGGATTTTCTCTGGCTACCAGGCAAGGGAGGGTGATGGCCGAGGACGCGTCGCCGCACCGTCGTCGGTCTGTCCGCTCGTTTGCGCGCTCCAGCGACCTGCAGAATCGGCTGCACGCGGCAGTGCCGGGCGGTGCACACACCTATTCCCGCGGCCCCGATCAGTACCCCGTCGACATGGCACCGGTACTGGTCCGCGGCCACGCAGCGCGGGCCTGGGACGTCGATGGCAACGAATACATCGAGTACGGCATGGGTCTGCGGTCGGTGGTGCTCGGGCACGGCTACCGGCCAGTGGTCGATGCGGTGTGCGCCGCGATCGCCGACGGGGTGAACTTCACCCGACCGACCGAGCTGGAGTTGCAGGCAGCCGAAGATTTCCTCGAGCTCGTGCCGGGTGCTGAGATGGTGAAGTTCGGCAAGAACGGATCGGATGCGACGACGGCGGCGATTCGCCTGGCACGCGCGGCGACCGGCCGGGACAAGGTTGCCATCTGCGACCATCCGTTCTTCTCCACCGACGACTGGTTCGTGGGCACGACCGAGATGTCGGCGGGCATTCCGCAGTCGACACGCGAGCAGACGCTGCGATTTCACTACAACAAACTGGCGTCGCTGCAGGCACTGTTCTCCGCACATCCCGGTGCGATCGCGGCGGTGATCCTCGAAGCCGCGACTGCGCTGGCCGAGCCGGAACCGGGATTCCTCGAGGGTGTGCGAGCGCTGTGCGATGCACACGGTGCGGTCTTGGTGTTCGACGAGATCATCACCGGTTTCCGCTGGTCACTGCACGGCGCGCAGACACTTTACGGCGTCACCCCCGACCTGTCGTGCTGGGGAAAGGCCATCGGAAACGGCTTCGGAATCTCGGCACTCGCCGGCCGGCGTGAGCTGATGGAGCTTGGCGGACTGAACACCGATCGCGATCGAGTGTTTCTGCTGTCGACCACGTTCGGCGCCGAGACGACGGGCCTCGCGGCGTTTCGCGCCGTCGTCGCCGCCTACCGCGAATGCGATCCGATCGCGGCGATGGAAGCGGCCGGCAAACAGCTCGCCGCCGGGGTCAACGCGGCTGCACGCGACCTCGGGATCGGCGACTTCGTCGAGGTGAAGGGACGTCCCTCCTGCCTGATCTATCTCACTCGTGACGCCGACGGTCAACCGTCTCAATCGTTTCGAACGCTGTTCATCCAGGAGATGCTGCGGGCCGGCGTGCTCGGGCAATCCTTCGTCACCTCAGCGGCACACACCGCCACCGATATCGAGGAGACGATCGCGGCAGTCACCGAGGCCCTGCACGTCTACCGTCGGGCACTGGAAGCGCGATCGGTCGACGGCCTGCTCAAGGGTGCGCCGGTAGCACCGGCGCTCAGGCGGTCGGCGCACCCCCGCCGACTGCCGCCACGGTAGGGCAGTCGGTGCGCCAGCGACCGGACAGTTCTGGATAACGCAGCGAGACCTCGCCGAGCATGTCGGGGACGGTGAGCAGCACTTCGTCGGGTGTGGCCGCGATCAGCACTTCGGGAGCGACGATCGCGATGTCGGTGCCCGGCATCCGGCGTCCCTGCTTGGCAGGTGATGCGTCGGCGATCGCCGGCAGCAGTTGACGATCCACACCGGCCAGGCAGAACAGCGCCACGGCACGCGAGGAAGCCCCGTAGGCGTACACGGTGCTCCCCGCTTCGCGGGCCGACTCCAGCCAACTGCGCAGCGCATCGCCCTGCGCATACGCCTGCGCCTGCAGTTCTGCCAGGACTGCCGGTTCGGTGATGCCGAACCGCTGCTCGCGCTCCAGGATCGCCGTCGTGCACGCGTCCGGTGGGCAGTCGCCGTGCACAGCGGCGATCAAGACGGTGCCACCGTAGAGGTCGAACTCCCATGAGGCCGCCACGCTCATCCCGGTGTCGGCCAGCAGGCTGCGCAGCGCCGTCAGCGAGTAATAGGCGAAGTGTCCGTGGCGCAGCGAATTCCATTGTCCCTGAGCGGCGATGGTGAGCAGGGAGTGGAACTGAAGCAACAGAACTCCGCCTGGGGCGGTCGCGGTGCACCGTAGTCGGAATGCTTGCCGTTGGTCGGCATCGTGCATGATGCCGAAGCTGTCGAGAACGACGTCGGCGGTCTCGGCGGTGCGCAACCCGCGCTCTTCGAGCAACGGAAGCCAGCTACCGCCATGCGGACTACCGAACTCGCGCACCGTGGCACCGCGCAGCCACCCATCCTCTGCCACCCTGCCCACCGCGTCGGCGGCCTGTTCCCGCAGCGCCAGTGGCTCGATTCCGCGCGGTTCTTCGGTGTGGGTGTCGTCATCGGCCAGTTGCGCCAGGCCACAGCCCGCACAGAGATCCATTCGGAGCGGATGCGACGACTCTGCCTCCGACACAGGAGATTTCACCGCAGGGAAGTGGTCTGCGGCGGCAACCCGACCCAGATCGAGGACAGGGTTCAGCTCGATGCACCCGCATCCACGACAGCTGGGGCTTGCGGTCATGCCACAATCTCCTGGTGCGGATCGAGCTGACACGCCTGGCAGATGTGCTGCTGCTGGTCAGCGAGCCCCACCGGGACGACCGCGGTTTCTTCACCCGCACCTTCGATGCCGAGATCTTCGACGAGCATCTCGGTGCGGGCACCTCGGCAACTTTTTTGCAGGACTCCCAATCCCGCTCGGTGCAAGGCGTGCTGCGCGGAATGCACGGCAGGTCCGGACGTGGTGAGGCCAAGCTGGTCCGCTGTGCCCGCGGCGCGGTCTACGACGTACTCATCGACGTCCGCAGGAATTCGCCAACGTTCGGCATGCAGGAGGCGTTCACCCTGGACGACATCGACTTTCGGCATCTGTATGTACCGCCGGGCTTCCTGCACGGGTTCCAGGCGCTGACACCGCGGGCCGACGTGTGCTACCGGATCGACCGTCCGCACGACCCGGCCGAGGACATCTGCGTCAATCCTCACGACCCCGACCTCGCCATCGCCTGGCCGCAGCCGGTGTCGCACATCTCGGCCCGGGATGCTGCAGCCGGCAGCTGGGGCGAGCTACTCCGACAGCTCGGACAGTCATAGGCACGCCGCGTGCATCTCGGGCAGCGGGAAGTACAGCTGACCGCCCCACTCGCTGATGTAACTCAGTTGGGTGGTCAACTCTTCCTCCAGGTTCCACGGCAGCGCCAGCACCACGTCCGGACGGTCTTGGGCGAGCACCGCGGGGTCGTACACCGGAATCCTGGTGCCTGGTGTGAATCTGCCCTGCTTGTACGGGTTTCGGTCGACGAGGTACTCGAGGAGGTCCGATCGGACGCCGGCGTAGTTCAGCAAGGTGTTGCCCTTCCCCGGAGCCCCATAGCCCACCACCCGCTTGTCCGCGGCGCGGCAGTCGAGCAGGAATTGCAGCAATTCGTGGCGGATCTTCTCGGTGCGGGTTTTCAGTGCGACGTAGCCCTCGGCTTCATGGAGACCCGCTGCCGCTTCGGTGGCCAGCACTTCGTGTACCCGCGCGCTGGGTTCACCGGCGACCGCAAGCGGGCGGGCCCACAACCGCAACGAACCGCCGTGGGTGGGTAGCAGCTCGACGTCGACGACGGCAAGATCCGCGGTAGCCAGCGCGCGCATCGCGGAAAGAACTGTGTAGTACTGGAAGTGCTCGTGATAGATGGTGTCGAACTGGCCCAAGGTGACGAGCTCAAGCGCGTGGTGAATTTCTATGCTGAGCCAGCCTTGGTCGTCGACCAGCGTGCGCAATGCCCGGGTGAAACCCAATAGGTCGGGGATGTGTGCGTAAACGTTGTTGGCGACGACCAGATCCGCGGGACCGCACACCGCTCGGACGCAACTGGCCAGTGGTTCGTCGAGAAATTCCGTCACCGTGGGGACGCCGCGTTCACTCGCCGCCTCGCCCACGTTCACCGAAGGTTCGATGCCCACACACGGAATGCCCGCGGCGACGACGTGCTGCAAGAGGTAGCCGTCGTTACTTGCGACCTCGACGACCAGGGATCCCGATCCCAGACCGAGGCGCCCGACCGTCTCATCGACGTAACTCTTGGCGTGCTGCACCCAGCTGTCGGAGAACGACGAGTAGTAGGCGTATTCGGTGAAGTTGTCTTCGGGGGCGATGAGTGCCGGTATCTGCAGCAGCAGGCAGTCTTCGCAGATCCGAAGATGCAACGGGAAAGTCGCTTCGGCCCTGTCGAGTTCCTCCTCGGTGAGGAACTTCTGGCACGGCGGTGTGGCGCCCAGGTCCAGGACGCTGCGCATCCGGTCCGAAGCACAGAGTCTGCATCGCATCGCGGTCACACCGCCGCCTGGACGACCGCCGGGTCGGCCCAGAACAGTTGACTGTCGAGCTGTCCGGTATCGATCAGGTACTCGATCTGCTTCAGCCGGGTGTGACCGCGTCCGTAGAACGTCTCCGCGGTCAGGTCGATGGCGTCGTATACCCGGTGCAGTTGAGCTGCTCCGGCCGCGACATCCCACTGTGTGGCGAAGTCCGGGAAGACTTCGCCGATACGCGCGAAGTCGACCCGATAACTGCGCTGATCCGCACTGGGCGGGCCGAAAGTGACTGAGCAGTCCCGAAATTCCGCGGCTACGGCAGATGCGATGTCGCGGACCGTCACATTGTTCTCCTCGCACCCGACGTTGACAACCAGACCGTGCACGATGTCCCGCCCAGCCGA
>JAGQTR010000058.1 GCA_020438915.1 Mycobacterium sp. | reverse complement strand
GCATCGTCGGCACCGCCGTCAACTGCGCCCGGATCGCGTCCTCAAAAACGTCCACCGCCGACACGGTCGGCTTGCGCACATACTTCGGCGGGCCCTCACTGGCCACCGCTGCCCGCACCGTGTTGCGCGAGATCCCCAACGTCCTGGCGATCAACTTGATCGGTAACCCCTCCGCTCGATGCAACCGGCGGATCTCAGCCCAGTCCTCCACTGACAACAACTCCCTTCTCCTCTCGGCTCACGCCGAGAGTCAATCGAAGGGGTCAAAATTCAACCGTCGGTAAGGGGTCATCTTTCATACGACGTCGACAACGAGTGGCCCAGGTCTCCGTGCCGCTGAGCACGGCTCACAGCACGTACAGCGCAGTGTGGGGCCCAACGCGTTCCCAAAAACCTTCGTTTTCGGGAAAGTCTTGCCAGCCCCGATGCCGGTGGCCGGGGCGGGGCATTCAACATTGGCAGAGCGACGGCCTATCGCTACTTGCAAACCGCATTTCCCCAGTAAGAGACGGTAACGTAATGACGTATATACGGCATTACGGCATTACGGCATTACGGCATTACGTTGCATCGTCACCGTCTAGGCCAGCTCGACGGTGCCTGGCTGGCGTACCAGGCCAGGTTCGGGAACCGCTTTAGCTCCGGAAAGTCGTCCTCATGCTGGCGTAGCGAGCTGCCCGGTGCGGCACCGTGCCATCTCTACCCCCTCTTCGCGGATCACGCGCTCGACGGCGGTGCGGTCGTCGGGGCTCGACATCGGCCTTGGTGAACTTCGCGGTGATCTCGGCCCGAGACGACATCGACAGCCCCACTTTCCATGCCTGACGAAGGGGCACCGTTTTTCGCGGGCACTTTTCGTGATGCTTGCCGTGGGCTGGCAGACACCGTTGGCGCCGGAGTACATTTAGTGGTGTCTTGGTGAAGAGCCAAGGAAGTGAAGCCGGGAGCTCGCACGTTTTGCGTGGTCGCCCGGCTTTCGCGCTTCTTGGGGTTAGCGCAAGTCGTGAACCGTGACTAGGTGGCTGATTGCGCTGCGAGACCAACCGCCGGCACCGTAGGCCCACGCCACCAGGTCAGCGGCCCACAACAGTTCGTGTGCTGTGGGTTGGTCGATGATCACCCGTACTTGCTCGCTTACCCCTTTGGCCGCCAGTGCTCCCACTACCGCTGCGTGATCCTGCTTGTCTTGCGAACACGACTCCACCAAGATGCGGGTCACCCCGCCTCTGTCCGCTGCGTACAACCCGAGAGCTTGCAGGCATTCAGATCGGACCTCGCGCTGCGTCCGCTTGGGCTTGGTGCCCCGAAGTCCCCCCACGAAAACATGCGCTTGCGCGATCGGCGGCTCCTGCACAAACTGCGTAATTATCTGCTGACGGTTGCGCGTCTCAGCCTTCATATGCAACCGATTCCGGTTGTTCGGCTTCAGATCCCGCATCATCTTGCGAGCTGAAGCGATGTCAGCGACCGGGACGACTGCGGCCACTAGCAGATAGTCCGTCCGACACGATTCATCAACGAAGAGCTCAACGGCTGGGCGCATTGTCCGCGACCCTACGGGCAGCTGATCAGGGGCACTTCTCATGCGTCGAAAAATAGCGAACGGCCGTGCAGTCAGCCCCGAATCGGTGGCGAACCAGCAGGCCAGCGCCCTTCCTCGCCCGTACATTGTGGTGAACGTGGCTGTGGTGGTTGTCACGGCACCTACACCCGCAGCGCAAGTACGCTATTACGTCAAAGCGTAACGACGCATTTACGTAATAGCGTACTTGCGTTGCTAAGTTTTGTTGAGCATCTTCCTAGCGAGGTCGGTCAGAATCCGACTCATGCTCGTATCCGTATCCAGCGCTTGTTGTTTGAGAGCGCGTACCACGACCTTGGGCATGTACACGGTGACCCGCTGCATGTCGTCAGCCGGGGAGTGGAATGCTTCAGCGGCCCGTTTGGCGGGTGCGGTTGTGACTCGCGGTGCCATCCGCTTGGACAGGTCAGACATGGGTCAGCGCCTCAACTAGTTCGGTGAGCACGTCGTCGTATCCGTGCAAGTACGTGGGTGTCGTTCCGTAGGCGCGGCGGACGGCCTCGCGGCGAACGATCGGGGTGACTACGACTGGCACGCCTTCGTCGTCGAGGAGCTGTCGCACCTCGTCGGCCAAGCGGGTGCGCAGATCGATGCCGGTTAGTAGTACGGCGGTGGGGCGGTGGGCGGTGATCTGAAGGGTCGGCCACACTCGGCGGACATCCAGCGGAGAGGCTCCGCTGGGCACCAACACCAGATCCGCCGCTTCGATGGCGTCCTCAATGACTGCCGCGGTGCCCGGTGGAGTGTCGATGATCGCTAAATCTACGTCCGGGACGATCAGTGGCCGGCCGGCGGCGGAAACCGGGAACGGCAGCGGGTCGCCGCCTGCTGCTGCGTCTGCCGCCCACTCACTGGCTGAGCCTTGAGGGTCGGCATCGATGAGAGCAACACGGCGGCCCCGCTGGGCTGCTGCTGTCGCTAGAAATACGGCCGAGGTGGTTTTTCCCACCCCGCCCTTGGTGTGTACGACGGAGATCACTGTCATCGGGGCAGTATGCGTCATGACGTATCACCGCCTATACGTAATGACGTAACAACGCTATTACGTCATAGTGTCGTTGCTGCTGGTTGCGGCCCCTGTCGGGAGCAAACGGACCAATTTCCTAAGCTCCGGCGTGTCGCCGCCCCCGAATCAGATTCCCAACGGCAGGGTTGGGGGCATGGGCCAACCACACAAGGGTGATCGCGTGTTGATTCAGGGCCGGCCGCTGCGGCCGGTATGGGAGGACGTGCACGCCAGGGCGGCCGCAGCTGGTCTGCCAGTCTCCCAGTACCTCGCAGACCTCCTGGCGATACATGTCGGCCGACCTGACCTGGTGGCCAAGCTGGGACGCGACGAGGAGGGGTTGCCGTTGGCGATGTAGCACCGCAGCCCGGCGAGGTCCGGGCAGATGGTCATAAAT
>JAGQTR010000057.1:12581-12718 GCA_020438915.1 Mycobacterium sp. | reverse complement strand
ATGAAGCAGATGTCGTGGCTGTCCGCCTTCTGCGCCACCGACAACCCGCGACGGGCGGCCTCGGCCCGGATATCCGATTTGGCGGTGTCACCGATCGGGAACAGCGCGTGCCGCAGCTGCTCGGCAGTCAGCACCGC
>JAGQTR010000057.1:5617-12523 GCA_020438915.1 Mycobacterium sp. | reverse complement strand
CCGCGCGTAATGACCGGTCGCCAGCGCGTCGAAACCCAGAGCCAGTGCCCGGGAGGCCAACGCGGAGAACTTGATTCGCTCGTTACAGCGCACACAGGGGTTGGGTGTCTCCCCCCGGGCGTAGGAGTCCACGAAATCGTCGATCACGTCCTCTTGGAAACGGTCGGCGAAGTCCCAGACGTAAAACGGGATCTCGAGCACATCCGCGACCCGGCGGGCGTCACCGGCGTCCTCCTTCGAGCAGCATCCGCGCGAACCGGTGCGCAGTGTCCCCGGTGCGGACGACAGTGCCAGATGCACACCCACGACCTCGTGTCCGGCATCGACCATCCGGGCTGCGGCCACGGCGGAATCCACCCCTCCGCTCATGGCGACCAGCACCCGCACGTCAACTCACCGCCGGGGCGCCGGCCAGGGCCGCTTGGCGGGCCCGTTCGACCACCGCCGGCAGGACCTCGAGAACGGCGTCGACGTCGGAGTCGGTGCTGGTGTGCCCCAGCGACAGCCGCAGCGAGCCGCGGGCGCTGGCCGGGTCGGCGCCCATCGCGGTCAGCACATGCGACGGTTGCGCCACCCCGGCAGTACACGCCGAGCCGGTAGAGCACTCGATTCCCTTGGCGTCCAACAACATCAGCAACGAATCACCTTCACACCCGCGAAAGGTGAAATGTGCATTGCCGGGCAGCCGGTGCACGCCTCGCGCGCCGTTGAGGTACACGTCGTCGATACCGCTCAGCACGCCGTCGACCAACCGGTCGCGCAGCTCCCGCAGCCGGGCACTGCTCGTGCCCAACGCCTCGACCGCACCCCGCGCGGCAGCGGCCATACCCGCCACGCCGGCCACATCCTGGGTACCCGAACGTACGTCGCGCTCCTGGCCCCCGCCGTGCAGCTGTGGCACGCATGCGGTGTCCCGGCGCAGCAGCAGCGCACCCACTCCGGTGGCACCGCCGAACTTGTGGGCGGCCACACTCATCGCCGACAACCCGCTGGCGGCGAAATCCACCGGAAGCTGACCGACCGCCTGGATCGCATCGCTGTGCATTGGAATATCGAACTCCGCTGCGACGGATGCTAATTCGGCGATCGGCGCGACCGTTCCAACCTCGTTGTTGGCCCACATCACCGAAATCAGGGCTACCTCGGTGGGATCTCCAATGGCGGCGCGCAGGGCGGCTGGGCCCACCGCGCCGACCTCGTCGACCGGCACCCACGTGACCTCCGCCGCTTCGTGCTCGACTAGCCACTGCACGGCATCGAGGACCGCGTGGTGCTCAACGGGGGTCGTCACAATCCGGCGACGTCGCGGGTCAGCGTCGCGGCGCGCCCAGAAAATACCCTTGACGGCCAGGTTGTCGCTTTCGGTTCCGCCCGCGGTGAAGATCACCTCCGACGGGCGCGCACCCAACAGCTGGGCCAGCGTCTCCCGGGATTCCTCCAATCGGCGACGGGCTACCCGGCCGGAGCCGTGCAGCGAGGAGGCGTTGCCAACCGAGGCCAGCTCAGCGGTCATCGCCTCGATCGCCTCGGGACGCATCGGGGTGGTGGCGGCGTGGTCGAGATAGACCGGCGCATGCGCAGACATAACCGTTCCACAATAGCCGTCGGGAGACAGCCAACCCCGCACCGCAGCCTGCGCCCAGGTTCCCTGACCACGGCGAGCAGACGCAAAAGGCCCCCACTTCCTGCAGGAAATGGGGGCCTCTGCGTCTGCTCGCGCAGAGAAATCTAGCCCTTGCGGGCCTTGACCGCCTCGGTCAACTGCGGGGTCACCTTGAACAGATCGCCCACGATGCCGAGGTCGGCGATCTCGAAGATCGGCGCCTCTTCGTCCTTGTTGACCGCGATGATCGTCTTCGACGTCTGCATTCCGGCGCGGTGCTGGATCGCTCCGGAGATGCCCAACGCGATGTAGAGCTGCGGGGAAACGGTCTTCCCGGTCTGACCGACCTGGAATTGGCCCGGGTAGTACCCCGAGTCCACCGCGGCACGCGATGCGCCGACAGCGGCGCCGAGTGAGTCCGCCAGCTCTTCGACGACGCTGAAGTTCTCCGCACTACCGACCCCGCGGCCACCGGCTACGACAACGGTCGCCTCCGCCAACTCGGGACGGTCACCGGCGACAGCCGGTTCGCGCGAGGTGATCTTCGTCGCATTCTCGGCCGCGGCCGGCACCTCGACGCTGACGACCTCGCCGGCGCCATCGGCGGGCTCGGCCTCGATCGCACCGGGACGCACGGTGATCACCGGGGTGTCACCGACGGTCTCGGCTTCCACGGTGTAGGCGCCACCGAAGATGGAGTGAACACCGACCGGGCCTTCTTTGACGTCTACAACGTCGACCAGGAGGCCGGAGCCGATGCGGGCAGCCAACCGGCCCGCGATCTCCTTGCCGTCGGCGCTGGCGGCGAGCAGCACGCCGGCCGCTGCACTGGATTCGGCCAGCGAAGCCAGCACGTCCACGTAGGGGGTGATCAGGTAGTTCTCCGCGTCGTCGGACTCGGCGACGTAGATCTTGGCGGCACCGGCGGCCTTGAGCCCGTCGACAAGCGGCTCGGCAGTACCGGGCTTGCCCACCACCACGGCGGCGGGCTCACCCAGCGTGCGGGCGGCAGTGATCAGTTCAGCGCTGATCTTCTTCAGCGCACCTTCGGCGTGCTCCACGAGCACAAGTACTTCAGCCATGCGATTCGTTCGCCTCTTATGTCGTCAGTGGTTGGGAGAGATTGTCGAATGATCTACTAGATAATTTTCTGGGCGACCAGGTACTCAGCGATCTTGGTACCGCCCTCACCTTCGTCGGTGACCTTCTCGCCGGCAGTCTTGGGCGGCTTCGGGGTCGACGACAGCACCTTGGACCCGGCGTTGGCGACACCGACCTCGTCGGCCTCGACGCCGATCTCGGCCAGCGTCAGTGTCGTCACTTCCTTCTTCTTGGCGGCCATGATGCCTTTGAAGGACGGAAAACGGGGTTCGTTGATCTTCTCGTTGACGCTGATCACCGCGGGCAGCGGTGCCTCGACGGTGAACACACCGTCGTCGGTCTCGCGCTCGCCGGTGACCTTGCCATCGGCGACGGTGACCTTGCGCAGATGGGTCAGCTGAGGCAGACCCAGGTACTCGGCCACGATGGCCGGCACCGCGCCGGCGACGCCATCGGTGGCCTCATTACCGGCGATGACCAGTTCGGTGCCCTCGACCGTGCCCAGCGCGCGGGCCAACGCCCAACCCGTCTGGACGACGTCGGAGCCACTCATGTTGTCATCGAGCAGGTGGACGGCCTTATCGGCACCCATCGACAGGGCCTTGCGGATCGCCTCGGTGGCGCGCGCGGGTCCGGCGGTCAAGACGGTCACCGTGCTGTCACCACCCTCGCGCTCCTTGATCAGCAGCGCCTCTTCGACAGCACGCTCGTTGATCTCGTCGAGCACCGCATCGGCGGCGTCGCGATCGAGGGTCCAATCGTCCTCGCTCAGCTTGCGCTCCGACCATGTGTCTGGGACCTGTTTGATCAGGACCACGATATTCGTCATGACTCTGGTTCGTCCTCCTCGACGGGGCCGGTGGCCGGCCTGCGATATCACGTTCAAAGCAATCACCGCCATGTTACCCGTGAGTAACTTGTGGTGCTTCGCAGAATTACCATAGCTGGTCGAAGTTTGCGATCCGCCGGCCCCGCGAGCAGGCCGGGTTCGACGAACAGTTCGCCTCCGGACGGTTACGGGTTAGCCTGCCTTGCAATGAGCGCATCTGTTACCGGGGCCGGGACCCCTGACTCACCTGCGAGCACCGCCACCATGGCGCTGACCGGGGAGAGAACCGTTCCCGGCCTGGCCGAGGAGAACTACTGGTTTCGTCGCCATGAAGTCGTCTATCGACGTCTGGCCGAACGCTGCATCGATCGCGACGTACTCGAGGCGGGTTCGGGCGAAGGCTACGGAGCCGACCTGATCGCCGACGTCGCCCGCCGCGTGATCGGCCTCGATTACGACGAGTCCGCGGTGGCGCACGTCCGCGCCCGCTATCCCCGCATCGACATGCGTCACGGCAACCTCGCCGAGCTCCCGCTGCCAGACGCATCGGTCGATGTGGTGGTCAATTTCCAGGTGATCGAACATCTCTGGGACCAGGGACAGTTCGTCGCCGAATGCCTTCGGGTACTGCGGCCCGGCGGGGTCCTGTTGATCTCCACCCCGAACCGCATCACCTTCTCCCCCGGTCGTGACACGCCCGTCAATCCGTTTCACACCCGCGAGCTGAACGCCGTTGAACTGACCGAGCTGCTGGAGTCGGCCGGTTTCGAAGTCGAAGGCATGCACGGGGTTTTCCATGGCCAACGCCTAGCCGAACTGGACGCCCGCCATGACGGGTCGATCATCGACGCCCAGATCGCGCGCGCGCTCGCTGACGCACCGTGGCCGGCGGACTTGCTCGCCGACGTCGCATCGGTGAGCTCCGACGACTTCGACCTGATGGAGTGCGGGACCGGCGGCAACCGAAACATCGACGACAGCCTCGATCTCGTCGCCATCGCGGTGCGCCCGTGACCAAGCCGGTGCCAGGGCTCTTCACGCTGGTCCTGCACACCCATCTGCCCTGGCTGGCCCATCACGGGCGGTGGCCGGTCGGCGAGGAATGGCTCTACCAGTCGTGGTCGGCGGCCTATCTGCCACTGGTGCGGGTGCTGCGCACCCTCGCGGCCGAAAATCGCAGGCACCTGATCACCCTCGGTGTCACACCGGTGGTTGCCGCACAGCTTGACGACCCCTATTGCCTGCAGGGCATGCATCACTGGTTGGCGAACTGGCAGCTGCGTGCACTTGAGGCCGCAACCATCCGGACAGCCTGCCCGCCGGGGGCTTCACCGGCCGTACAACCGGCGGCATTGCGGAAGCTGGGATCTCACGAATACGCCGAAGCCGATCGGGCGCTGACCGACTTCGACACATTGTGGCGCCACGGCGGCAGCCCGGTGTTGCGCGAGCTGATCGACGGCGAGGTGATCGAGCTGCTGGGCGGCCCGCTGGCACACCCGTTCCAGCCGCTACTGAACCCCCGGCTACGAGAATTCGCACTGCGCGAGGGCCTGGCCGACGCCGGACAGCGGTTCTCGCACACGCCCACAGGCATCTGGGCTCCGGAGTGCGCGTATGCCCCCGGTATGGAACTCGACTACGCCGCCGCCGGCGTCGGCCACTTCATGGTCGACGGCCCCTCGCTACACGGAGACACCGCCGCAGGGCGGCCGGTCGCCGGCTCCGACGTGGTGGCATTCGGCCGCGACTTGCAGGTCAGCTACCGGGTCTGGTCCCCCAGATCCGGCTATCCCGGCCACCCCGCCTATCGCGATTTCCACACCTACGACCACACCACCGGGCTCAAACCCGCTCGGGTGACCGGACGTAACGTGCCCTCGGATGCCAAGGCTCCCTATGACCCCGAGCGCGCCGACGCCGCCGTGGACGCTCACGTGGCCGATTTCGTCGACACCGTCCGACAGCGCCTGACCGCCGAAAGTGCGCGCACCGGGCGACCGGCCCACGTGATCGCCGCCTTCGACACCGAACTGTTCGGGCACTGGTGGTACGAGGGTCCCGTCTGGCTCGAACGGGTCCTGCGCGCACTACCGGCCGCCGGGATACGCGTTGGCACCCTGGCCGACGCCGTTGCCGACGGCTACGTCGGAACACCCGTCGAACTGCCGCCCAGCTCGTGGGGTTCGGGTAAGGACTGGCAGGTGTGGGCGGGCGAGAAGGTAGCCGACCTGGTCCAGCTCAACAGCGAGGTCGTCGACACGGCGTTGACCACAGTGGACAAGGCACTCGCCCGGCCGAGGTCTTCGGCGCCGCTCGGCGCTCCTGCGCCACGGGATTTCGTTGCTGATCAGATCCTGCGCGAGACGCTGCTCACGGTATCGAGCGACTGGCCTTTCATGGTGAGCAAGGATTCAGCCGCCGACTATGCCCGCTACCGCGCCCACCTGCACGCCCATGCGACCCGTGAGATCGCCGGAGCGCTGGCGTCGGGGCGCCGGCAGCACGCCCAACGCCTCGCCGAGGGCTGGAACCGCGCCGACGGGCTGTTCGGAGCGCTGGACGCACGGCGACTGCCGAGCGCCTGAAAATGAAAGTCCTACTGCTGTCGTGGGAGTACCCGCCGGTGGTGATCGGCGGGCTCGGTCACCACGTGCACCATCTGGCGACCGAACTCGCCCACGCGGGCCACGACGTCGTCGTGCTCAGCCGCAGGCCGACGGCCACCGACCCGCACACTCACCCAACCACCGACGAATTCGTCGAGGGTGTCCGAGTGATCGCCGCCGCCGAAGACCCGCACGAGTTCACCTTCGGCGCCGACATGATGGCCTGGACGCTCGCCATGGGCCATGCAATGGTGCGTGCCGGTCTCGAACTGACCGACTGGCGACCCGACGTCGTGCACGCCCACGACTGGCTGGTCGCACATCCGGGGGTCGCATTGGCTCAGGCCTTTGACGTACCTCTTGTTTCCACCATTCACGCCACCGAGGCGGGCCGGCATTCGGGCTGGGTGTCAGGGACCGTGAGCCGGCAGGTGCATGCGTTGGAGTCCTGGCTGGTGCGCGAATCCGACTCGCTGATCACCTGTTCGGCGTCGATGCGCGAGGAGATCCGCACACTCTTCGGGCCCGAACTCGGCGACATCTCGGTCATCCGCAATGGAATCGACACCCAGGGCTGGCCGTTCGCTGCCCGTCGTCGGCGCTGCGGACCCGCTGAATTGCTGTACTTCGGCCGCCTGGAATACGAGAAGGGCGTCCATGACGCGATCGCCGCGCTGCCCGTGGTCCGGCGCGCCCATCCCGGGACCACGCTGACCATCGCCGGAGAGGGCACCCAGCTCGACTTCCTCAAAGCGCAGGCCCGC
>JAGQTR010000057.1:0-5465 GCA_020438915.1 Mycobacterium sp. | reverse complement strand
CTGGTCACCTCCAACGCGGGCGGTCTCGGCGAAGCCGTGATCGACGGTGTGACCGGTTTGTCCCACCCCCCCAACGATGTGGCCGCACTCGCCGCGGCGATTCAGGTCGCCCTCGACTCCCCGGACGCCGCCGCGCGTCGGGCCGAGGCCGCACGTGAGCGCCTCACATCGGACTTCGCCTGGGAGACGGTGGCCGCCGAGACCGCGCAGGTGTACCTGGCCGCCAAGCGCGCCGAGCGCCGACCACACCCGCGACGACCCATCGTCGAGCGCCCCCTCCCGGACCGCTGAGCATCAGCGGATGTGCTTCTCCCGCCACTCCCGTTCGAACGGCAAGCGCCAGGCGTTGGGCGCGATCATTTGGTGGATGGCGTTGGGTCCCCAGGTTCCCTGCTGATACATCTTCACCGGCGGCGGATCCTGCAGCAGTTGGGCTGAACGTTCCCACAGGGACTCGATGCCCTCGGCGGTCGTGAACAAGGTGTGATCACCACACATCGCATCCAGGATGAGTCGTTCGTAGGCCTCCAGGACGTCATCGCTGTAGTCGGTCTCCTGGGTGGCGAACTGCATCGACAGCTTCTCCAGCTTCATCCCGGGTCCGGGCCGCTTGCCATAGAACGACAGCGAGACCTTCGACGAGTCGGCGAGGTCGAACGTCAAATGATCCGGACCTTGGGAACCCACGCCGGAACCGGGCGGAAACATCGTCCGGGGCGCCTCCTTGAACGCGATCGAGATGATCCGCTGCCCCTCGGCCATCCGCTTGCCGGTACGCAGATAGACCGGCACCCCGGCCCAGCGCCAATTGTCGATTCCCACCTTCAGCGCAATGAACGTCTCGGTGTCGGAATCCCTTGCTACACCGGGCTCTTCGCGGTACCCGAGGTACTGGCCCCGGACGACATCGTTGACATCGATCGGCAGCATGGAGCGGAAGACCTTGTTCTTCTCCTCGCTGATGGCGCGCGGCTCCAGCGCCGTCGGCGGCTCCATGACGACGAACGCCATCACCTGAAGCAGGTGGGTGACCACCATGTCCTTGTAGGCGCCGGTGCTCTCGTAGAAATTCGCGCGCTGATCCAGACCGAGCATCTCGGGGATGTCGATCTGGATGTGATCGATGAAGTTGCGGTTCCATATCGGCTCGAACAGGCCATTGGCGAACCGGAACGCCAGGATGTTCTGCGCGGCTTCTTTACCGAGGAAGTGATCGATCCGAAAGATCTGAGCCTCGTCGAAGGTGTCGTGGACGAAGTCGTTGAGTTCCACCGCGCTGGCCAGGTCGGTACCGAAAGGCTTCTCCATCACCACGCGCGACTCGTCGACCAGGTCGGCTTCCCGGAGCGTGCTGATGACCGCCCGCGCGGCGTTGGGCGGCACCGAGAGGTAGTGCAGTCGACGGACGTCCGGTCCGAGCTCGGCCTCGGCGTGGGCCACCGCCGAAGCGAGTGCCGCCGGGCCGGCGCCCTGGGCGACATAGGAAACCCGACTGGCGAAGCTTTCCCACTCCTGCTCGGTCAGCCTGCGACTGCCGAACGCATCGATGGCCTCCTTGGCCAAAGCGCGGAACTCGTCATCGGAGAGCTCCTCGAGCGAGGTGCCCACGATACGGATCTGGGGGGCCAGCGCCGACTGCACCAGATACGACATTCCTGGTAGCAGCTTGCGTTTCGCCAGGTCGCCGGTGGCTCCGAAGAGCACGATGACATGCGGTGCCAGCGCAGCGTCATCCCGCCTGCTGGGTCGGGCGCCGGTGGCGGGGTAAGAGATGGTCTGAGGAATCCCGATGGTCACCTCCGAGATGCTGTCACCTACGGGGTGGGTGTGCACTGCATACGAGTCGCATCCTCAGCGAGCGGACTTCTTGCGTTCGATGTCGGCCAGCGCTGCGGCCAACTCCGCCCGCTGGGCCGCCGACGTTTCCCAGGACAACTTTCGGTTCTTGACCACCTTGGCCGGAGCTCCGACGGCGATGGAGAAGTCCGGTATCTCGCCTTTGACCACCGCGTGTGAGCCCAGCACGCAGCCGCGCCCCACGCTGGTACCCCGCAATACCGTCACCTTCGTCGCGACCCAGGTATCGGGCCCGATGCACACCGGGCTCTTGAGGATCCCCTGATCTTTGATCGGCAGCTCGATGCTGTCCATCCGGTGATCGAAATCGCACACGTAGCACCAGTCCGCCATCAACACCGAGTCACCCAGTTCGATGTCGAGGTAAGTGTTGATGACGTTGTCGCGGCCGAGCACCACCTTGTCGCCGATGCGCAGTGAACCTTCGTGGCAGCGAATGGTGTTCTTGTCACCGATATGGACCCAGCGACCGATTTCCATCTGCGACAGCTCCGGGGTGGCCTGCATCTCCACGCCCTTGCCGATGAACACCATCCCGCGGGTGATGATGTGCGGATTGGCCAGCTTGAACTTCAGCAGCCGCCAGTAGCGGACCAGATACCACGGGGTATAGGCCCGATTGGCCAGCACCCACTGCAGTGACGCCACGGTGAGGAACTTGGCTTGGCGCGGATCCCGCAGGCGCGACCCTCGCCAACGTTTGTGCAGCGGCGCACCCCACATGGTCGTCATGGCCGGACAGCCTACGCGAGCCGACTCACGACATTCCCCGGTCGCACGCTCCTGCCCGCCCGGCGCAGAGCGGTTACCCTCACGTGGGTTCCAACGACATGCCGATGCCGTATACCGCTGCGAAAATTCAGGAGGTTTGCCGTGCTCCGGGGAATCATCGCGTTCACCGCTTCGGCGCTGATCACCGGTGCGCTCGCCGGCTGCGGCAACACCGATTCCTGGGTCCAGGCCCGGGCGGCGACGGGTTGGGCCGCCCAGTACGCAAACGCCGAGAACAGCAGCCACTCGCCCGTCAACGGGGCCGAGGAGTTGCGCCTGGAGTGGATCCGTTCGGTCAAGGGCGACCTCGCCGCCCAGGTCGCGCTCGGTTCCGGTAACCAGCTGGCCATCAACGGCCAAACCACTGCCGGTTGCTCGCTGATGGTCTGGGAAATCGACAATCAGGCGCGGCAACGCTGGTGCACCAGGGTCGTTCAGGGTGGGGGCATCGCCAGCCCGCTGTTCGATGGCTTCGACAACCTCTACGTCGGTCAGCCGGGAACGGTGCTGTCGTTTCCGACAACCCAGTGGATCCAGTGGCGCCGCCCGGTGATCGGAATGCCGATGACGATGCGATTCCTGGCACCGGGCAGCCTCTTGGTGGTCACCCACCTCGGCCAGGTGCTGGTGTTCGATGCCCACCGCGGCACCGTGACCGGCACCTCGCTGGATCTGGTCGCCGGTCTGGACCCCACCGACTCCCAACGCGGGCTCGCCGACTGCCGTTCGGCCCGCGCTGAATGCCCGGTGGCCGCGGCCCCCGCCTTCTCCGGAGCGACGAACATCGTCGTGCTGACGCTGTGGGAGCCCGGCGCCGAGAAACCGGTGCTCGTCGGGCTGCGGTACCGGCCGGGGCGCACCCCGCTGCTCACCCGCGAGTGGGTGAGCAACGCTGTCGGCGACGGGCCGCTGGCCAGCCCGGTACTGTCCGCGGACGGTTCGACGGTGTACGTCAACGGCCGAGATGAGCGGTTGTGGGCACTCAACAGCGAAGACGGCACCGAAAAATGGTCGGTGCCGCTGAACTATCTCGCCCAGACTCCGCCGTCGGTCACCCCGGACGGATTGATCGTCGCCGGCGGCGGACCGGGTGCCAGGCTGATGGCCATCCGCGACACCGGCGAGCGGGGCGAAGAGGTGTGGACGCGCGACGACACCGCACCGCTGTCAACCTCAAGTCTTGCCGGGGTGGGCTACACCGTGGCGCCCGACGGCGACGACGAGGCCGACGACACCGGGATGGCCCTGGTGGTGTTCGACCTCGGCGATGGTCACACGCTCAACAGCTATCGCCTTCCCGGCGCCACCGGATGGCCGGTGGGGGTGTCGATCGGGCACGACAGGCGCATCGTCACCGCCACCAGTGACGGACGGGTTTACGGATTCGGCCCGGCGTAATCGGGTAGGGCGAGCAACGGTGCGATCGCGCTGCGCGGGACCCTGGCCTGCATCGCTCCCCCGGCGCCGGCCATGATCTCGCCCTGTCCGAAGAAGAAGATCACCGAATCGTCGGTGATCGCGAACTGCTGGTATTTCGCGGGGTCCAGTCCGTCAGCAGGGGAAATCATCGCGTCAACGCCCATTTGCTTGGACAGATCGGACTGCACGATCGGGAAGATCACGTCCAACGGGTTGGTGTCGGGTTTGAACAACGTGTCGAAGGTGATCGGAGCCTGGTTGGCGACATCCCAGTTGAAGGCCTTGTACCAGGTCTGGGGATGCGCACCGCCGACGTTTTCATAGACCTCGAACACCACGCTGCGGGTGCCGCCGTCCTCGGGGCCGGACCGGTAGGCCGTCCCTCTACCGTCGAGCACGTAGGGCAGATTCCACGACCCCGGCATGCCCGAGACGTTGACGAAGCCGTCGCGGGTCTGCGTCAGATACGCGGTCAGAGCCTGCTGATCCGGATAGTCAGCCGGGAACACGTAGTCCAGCCGGTAGGTGGGGTTCTCGACGTGCACCCGACAGACCTTCTCGGCGTCGACCGTGCCTCCCAGGTCTGCGCAGGCTGACTGGGCCGCGGCTACCGGGGCGGCAGCCCAGCCCGTCGCGACACCGGCAGCCAACACAGCAGCGGCAAGAATGCGCATCGGCCGTCCTTAATGATCGGCGCCGATCGGGTCACGGCGCGGTTGATGCCAGGGTACGTGTCCACTCAGCGTGACGGACGACATATGAATGCTGCTGCCCGGCTTGCCGCCCCGGAACCCAGCCGGGTGACGACCACGCTCAGGTGCGTCGAGCCGCGCAGCCGAAGCCGCGACCGCAGCGCATCGGGATCAACGTCGACCCCCCGGACCAGGATCTCCACCGCTCCCACGCCGCGCGTCGAGAGCGCGTGGCGGAGGTGACGTTCGCTGAAGGCCACCTGCTCGAGAACCTCGAAGCCGCGCACGCCGTCGGGCAGCCGATCACCGGACAGGTAAGCGATGTCGGGATCGAGTTGCCACAGCCCGTGCTTGGCCGCGTAATGGCGCACCAGACCGGCGCGGACCACCGCGCCATCGGGATCGATGATCCACCGGCCGGCCGGAGCCACTGGGCAGCTGTCGGGATCGGCGTCAGTGAGCTGTTCGCCGGTGTCGAGCATCGTGGCGCGGCGCTGCACGCGGGTATCGGCGAGCCCGCGAGACCACAGGCACGCTTCGCGGACACTGCCCGCCAGTGAGGTCACCTCCACCTCACCGTGGAAGCCCAGTTGCCGCAGAACGGCGAAATCTACTCCGGGGGAACACTTTATGACGAAGTCACGACCATCCAGCACGCTCAAGAGTTGGTTCAGCGGCGGCTGATAGGCGCGCGGATCGAAGCGCCGCCGCGCCCCGCGCCGCCGC
>JAGQTR010000056.1 GCA_020438915.1 Mycobacterium sp. | reverse complement strand
GCCATCACAAGGGTGGGTCGTTGCAGGCGCTCGATGAGCCAGGCGGTGGTCGCCGATTTGCCGGTGCCGGTTGCACCGAGCAGGACCACATCGCGCTCCCCCGCCCGGATCCGGCGTTCCAGATCCTCGATCGCCGCCGGCTGGTCGCCGGCGGGTTCGAATTCGCTGACCACCTCGAAGCGGCCACCCTCACGGACTATGTCGTCCACGGCGCGGTATTCCGAATGCGCGAGCACCGGGTGTTCGGTCGCAAAGGCCATGCTCACCAGCGTAGAACCCAGGGCTGACAAGCATCGGCCAGGATCGACCCCGCTATCCCCGCCGGCCGGCTCTATCAGGGCTTATCCTGATCGACATCCACGCTCCCAAACACGAGACGTTCGATCTCACAGCGCGCACCAACACCGACCCCAAGGGCGTCGTGAGGGCTGTCGACGTCTACACCGTCCAGCCGTGGGGCCTCTACATGGCCCGGCCCACCCCCGGACGTGCGCAATTCCACTACATCGAATCGTGGCTGCTGCCATCGCTGGGGGTCCGGATAACGGTGTTCCACTTCAACCCGGGCCACGAACGGGACCAGGATTTCTACCTCGACATCGGCCAGTACACCCCCGGTCCGAGCAACTGGCGAGCCGAGGATCACTACCTGGATCTGGTGCTGCGCACCGGCGAGGGGGTCGCGCTCGAGGACGTCGACGAACTACTGGCAGCTGTCCGGCACGGGCTGCTCACCCCCGAGACCGGTGAACGCGCGATTCGCACGGCAGTGGCCACGGTCGACGCGCTGGCCAGCCACGACTACGACCTGCACGGCTGGCTGACCACTATCGGCATGCCCCTCACCTGGCGTGGAGCCGATCGCGCGTAACGATCAGTCCCGCCCCACAGATGACCATGATGATGACTACCGTGATCCGTCGTCGACGTGCCCCGCACCGGGCCGGGATTGTAAGGTCGACTGCCATGAGCGTCGCCAAGCGCAGCTGTCTGGGATTGGCGGTTGCCGTCGGTACTTGCGCGTTGTGGTCCCCGGCGACAGCGCCGGCGCAGCCGACCACCGGATCTGAGTCCCCGACCGAGGTGCAACCCGCCCCCGAACCCGAAGTGCTGCACAACGTCGTTTACCGGGCGCGGGTTGACGGGGTGTCCCGTGGCGCGAGGATCACCTATCGAGCCGAGGGCGACCAGCTACTGACCGCCGAACCGACGATGCTTCCGGGACGGGTGTTCGAGGCCAACACCGTGCTGCCGGTGTCTGAAACCGCCAACGTGCGGGTCTCAATCGACTGGCCGTACTCAGCGAATCTGCACTGCGAGATCCTGATCGACAACAACCTGGTCGCACAGGCCGACGATTTCGTCGGCCCGCGCGCGACGCCGCAGCGGGACGACCCCAATTTCGGGACGCTGACCTGCCAAGCTCCGGTGAGTGGGATCGCCAACGAGGTGCCGGTGGAACCTGCTCCGCCAGTCGATGCCCCGCTCCCGCCGGCCTAATCGCGCGGTTGCCAGCCCGTGGCGTCTGCCCACTCCCACGCCTGGCGATAGGCATCCACCGACCACGGTTCCGTTGCCGCCACTGCCTGCCGGTTCGCCCCCATCCAGTCGACGAGCAACAACGCGAACTGCTGCCCGGGCCATCCCGACACCCGCACATCGACGTTGGTGGGCCGCCCAGGATCGGCGGAGCAGTACAGCCGCTTGCGCCACAACGAATCGTCGTTCGTCTGATCGAACTCACCCACGGTGCTGCGTCCATCCGGCATTTCGGCGTCGCGGGTGATGGGTGTGCGTGGGTACCCCGCAGCCAGCAGCGCGGCGGAGATCTCATCGGCCAGCTCGAGCGAGGCAACGGTGACCTGGATGTCGATGACATCCCTGGCGTCCATCCCCGGGATCGCGGTGGGGCCGACGTGGTCGATTCGCGAGGCTCGGTGCCCGCACGCGGTCCGCAGCCGCGCCAGGATTCGTTCCGCCTGACGGGCCCACTGTGGATCTGCGGGCACAACACGCGACTCAGAACGCGCCGGCTGGCCCAGCTGAAGGTTGTGGGCGAACGGCTGGATACGCTCATGCCACAGCGCACGGGCCTGCTCGACCAGTTCCGCGGCATTACCGGAGTTGTCCAGCCAGACATCGGCGACCGCTCGACGCTGCTCCTCGCTGGCCTGCGCGGCGATGCGCGCCCGCGCATCCTCCTCGCTGAAGCCCCGGTGCTGGATAAGTCGCACGATCCTGGTGTCAACGTCGGCGTGGACTATGACCACCAGCGGGAACATGGCCGCCATCTGCGATTCAACGAGCAGCGGGATGTCCTCGATGATCACAGGGTTTTCCCGCGTCTCCTGCGCCCCGGAAATGAGCTCTGAACGACGTTGCGCCACCAGGGGATGCACGATGCTGTTCAGCGTGGACCGCTGCTGATCGTCGCTGAAGGCGATCGCGGCCAGTGCTGGCCGGTCCAGCGACCCGTCGGGCAGCAGAATCCCGTCACCGAACGCCTCGACCAGGCCGGCCAACCCCTCGGTGCCGGGTTCGACCACCTCACGGGCAATCACATCGCCGTCCACGACGATGCCCCCGAGTTCGCGGAACGTTGCAGCCACCGTGGACTTGCCCGCGCCGATTCCTCCGCTCAACCCAATACGCAGCACGGCACCAGTGTGGCAGGCCGTGTGGGACGAGCTACGCGTTGCCCGCGAGCTTCTCCCGCAGAGCAGCGAGTTGGGCATCGCTGGCCAGCGATCCACCGGCCGTGGGCTCCTCGCCACGAGGGGCACCGCTGGTGGCCGGCGCTGCGGCTTCGGCGGCCTCGGCTGCGGCGAACTTCTCCATCTGCGCGGTGTGCATCTTGTGGCGACGCTCCGCCTCGGCGTAGCGCGCCTCCCACTCATCACGCTGCTTCTCGAAGCCTTCAAGCCACTCGTTGGTATCGGCGTCGAAGCCCTCGGGGAAGATGTAGTTGCCCTGCTCGTCGTAGCTGTCGGCCATGCCGTACTTCCACGCTTCGAACTCTTCGGTGTAGTCCTCGT
>JAGQTR010000055.1:5218-8634 GCA_020438915.1 Mycobacterium sp. | reverse complement strand
ACCGGGCACCGGCAGTGCACGCCGTACTGTCTGCCCTCGAAACTGCGCCCGTAGTACCACCACTCGCCACGGCGGGTCGGCACCGATAGGTCGGTCTCCTTGGTCCGGGACTTGATCTCGTCGAAGATCTTCTGCCGCAGCGGCTCCAAATCCGCGGTCACACTCTCGGTGTAAGCGTTCTCGGCTTCGAGGTGGTCGATGACCTCCTGGTTGTCCTTATCTCGCAACCATTCGTAGGGGTCGATGAACACGTCTCCGTGATATTCGCGGCGGTACTCCACCCGCTTGGCGATCGGTGACTTCACGCAGACGCTCCGATCCAGTCGTCGAACTTCAGTCCTGAAATACGTTCGTAGGCCTCGATGTAGCGCGCCCTGGTCGCCTTCACGATGTCGGCGGGCAGCGGGGGCGGGGGTTGGTCGGCGCCGCGATCCCAACCCGACTCGGAGCCGGTCAGCCAGTTACGGACAAACTGTTTGTCGAAGCTTTTCTGCACCACGCCCTCGGTGTAATCCTCGGCGCACCAGTAGCGCGAGGAGTCGGGCGTGAACACTTCGTCGGCGAGCTTGAGTTCACCGTCAGCGTCGACACCGAACTCGAACTTGGTGTCGGCCAGGATGATGCCCTGCCGCAGAGCATGTTCGGCGCCCCGGCGGTAGGCCGTCAAGGTGCGTTCGCGAAGCTCGGCGGCCCGCGATGTCCCGACCAGCTCGACGACGTCGTCGAAGCTGATGTTCTCGTCGTGCTCCCCGAATTCGGCCTTACTCGCCGGGGTGAAGATGGGCTCGGTGAACTTGCTCGCTTCCACCAGTCCGGGGGGCAGTTCGATCCCACATAGCTCGCCCGATTTCTGGTAATCGATCAGCCCCGAGCCGGTGAGGTAGCCGCGCGCCACGGCTTCCACCGGGAGCATCTCCAGTTGCTCGACCACCAGCGCCCGGCCCAGGACCTCGTCCGGGATGCGGTCGTCGTCGGGTGGGCCGGCCAGATGGTTCGGCGTGGGAGCCAGAGAATTGAGGTGGTCGAAAAAGAACACGCTCATCGCTGTCAGTACCCGTCCCTTGTCAGGTATCTCGGAGTCGAGAATGTAGTCGTAGGCAGAGATCCGGTCGGAGGCGACGAACAGCAGGTGGTCGTCATCGACGCGGTACAGCTCACGAACCTTGCCGCTGGCCAAATGCTGGTAGTCGGACAGAGCGGGGCGCATCGGGCCAGCCTAACGCTGCGGTGCGCGGCTTCCCCGGTGTGTTGTGGTCCAGGTGTGTTGTGATCGAGCACATGAAATCACGGTGGGTTCCGTATGCCACGACACCAGGACGACTGCTATCGCAACTGTTCAGCGATGCCGTGGTGATCATCTGGACGACCATCTGGGTCTTGGTGGGCATGGCGGTGCATTCCGCCGTGGCGACGATCGCCGAGTTCGGCTACCAGGTGGAAAGTGGCGCCAACGGGGTCGCGGGCAATCTCGACTCGGCAGGCGACAGTGTCGACGACTTTCCGTTGATCGGCGACGCACTGGCCAAACCCCTGACCGGCGCGGGTAACGCCGCCCGCGAGATCGCTGATGCCGGACAGACGTTGGGTGTGACGGCCGGGTGGCTGGCCTGGCTGCTCGCGCTGGCGGTTGCCGCGCCGCCGATCCTGGCGCTGATGATGCCGTGGCTGTTCTTGCGGGTGCGGTTCTTCCGGCGAAAGTGGACCGCCGTGACGCTGGCGTCCACGTTCGCCGGCGAACAGCTTCTCGCGCTTCGGGCGCTGGCCAATCGGCCGCTGTCCAAGCTGACCGCGATCAGTACCGACCCGGTCGGAGCTTGGCGGAGTCAGGACCGGATCGCCATCCGCGGGCTGGCTGCCCTCGAGCTGCGCGCGTCGGGTATTCGCGCGGCAGGCCTGCAACGCACGCAATGACTATCCGAACATCGGTTCTGCGCGCCGGACCAGCACGCACAGCCCGGCCATCGCGACCGTCACCCAAGCGCACACGGCGATCCAGAAAGACACCACCGACAGGGCAGTCAACCCCGCCCAGTTCGTGTCGGTGGCCATCGCGTGCGTGGTCACCGCGTACATGCCGAGCGGGAACACCATCGCCCACCACACCCCGCTGAACCGCAACGTCGGTGGCCATCGGAGCTGCCGAACAGCGAAGTAGAGCAGCGGCGGTAACCACAGCGTCGCCGCGATCCACAATGCGTCCGAGCCCCATCGGCTGACCTCCGCCAGCCACCCGTCGGCATGGTGGTTGATGCGATCTCCGGCCAGCGTGGCAATGGCCAGACCGCCCATCAGAATCCAGGCGTCCGGTTCGAACCCGCTGGGGTCCAGCCGTGCGGCGAAGGCACGACCCAGGATCAACGATGTCATCACGCCATACGCCACGATTGCCAGCGTCCACATCGTCGCGGCCACATCGAGTAACACCTGCGACCCGGCAAATGCCGACAGCGCGGTGATCACGATCGCCAGGCCGGACGTGCCCACGCTGGGCAGCTCCCACGCACCGCGCGCCCGTGCCTGCAACTCGCCCCAACTGCATGCGGTCATGGCGCGCGTATTGAGCACCACCAGCAGCAGCCACACCGCCAACGCAATCACCGCCAGCGTCCACAGCGCACCTGGTAGGTCGATCAACCGGGCGTCGAGCACGGCGCAGGCCGCGACGAAAGTGAACAGTTTGGTCGTGACGTCCGGGTCGGTCAGATTCAACGGCGCTCGTCGCCACACAGTGAGGCCGAAGACCGCGAGCATCGGCAACGAGGCGGTGGCCAGGACCGCCAGGATGGTGCTGGCCACGACATAGCCGTGTTCGGCCAACGCGATCGACACGACGCCGGTCGCCATCACCGCCGCGAATGCGTCAGGCTTCACGGTTCTGAGTCGACGACCGGATGGCGGAAACCTGAATTCGCCCGCGCCGACTCACAGAATCGCACCCGAAGTGTATTCCGCCGCTTGGGGATACCGGCTGATGACGTCGTCCACGGCTGCAACCACGCGGTCGACCTGGTCGCCGGCCGCGCCGGTGAAAACCTGCTTGTCCGAAAGCGCGGTCGCCAGCGCCACCCGGTCCAGCGGCAACCGGGGGTCGGCGGCGAGCCGGTCCAGCAGATCGGGCTCGGCTCCCCGCTCGCGCATCGCCAGCGCGACCGCAACCGCGTGCTCGGAGATGATCTCGTGCGCGGTCTCCCTGCCGACTCCCGCGCGGACCGCGGCGATGAGGATGCGGGTAGTTGCCAGGAACGGCAGGTAGCGGTCGAGTTCGCGCTGGATCACCGCGGGATAGGCGCCGAATTCGTCCAGCACCGTCAAGAAGGTCTCGGTCTGGCCATCAATCGCGAAAAAGGCATCCGGCAGGGCAACACGGCGCACCACGGAGCAGAACACGTCTCCCTCGTTCCACTGCGCGCCGGCCA
>JAGQTR010000055.1:0-5145 GCA_020438915.1 Mycobacterium sp. | reverse complement strand
TTCATCTTGTGCGGCATCGCCGACGATCCGACCTGGCCGGGGGCGAAACCCTCAGTCACCAGTTCGTGTCCGGCCATCAGCCGGATGGTGTGCGCCAGCGACGAGGGGCCGGCCCCTAATTGCACAAGGGCGGACACCACGTCATGGTCCAGCGATCGGGGGTAGACCTGCCCGACACTGGAGAGAATCTCGGTGAAGCCCAGGAACTGCGCAACGCGGCGTTCGAGATCGGCGAGACGCTCGGTGTCTCCGTCGAACAGGTCGAGCATGTCCTGCGCGGTACCCATCGGGCCCTTGATACCGCGCAGCGGGTAACGGTCGATGAGCTCGCTGACCCGCTGCAGTGCGACCAGCATCTCCTGGGCCGCTGACGCGAAGCGCTTGCCGAGCGTGGTGGCCTGGGCGGCGACATTGTGGCTGCGGCCCGCCATCACCAGGTCGCGGTAGAGCACCGCCCGCTCGGCGAGCCGCGCCAGCACCGCGACCCCGTGAGCGTGCACCAGCCGCAACGACTGCCGAATCTGCAGTTGTTCGACGTTCTCGGTGAGATCCCGGCTGGTCATCCCTTTGTGCACGTGCTCATGGCCGGCGAGAGCGTTGAACTCTTCGATACGCGCCTTCACGTCGTGACGCAGCACCCGTTCCCGGGCAGCGATGGAGTCCAGGTCGACGTTCTCCAGCACCCGTTCGTAGTCGGCGATGACCGATTCGGGAACCTCTGAACTACCCGCGCCCAGCTCGGTCTGCGCTCGCAGCACCGCCAGCCACAGCCGCCGCTCGGTGACGATCTTGGCCTGCGGCGACCAGATCGCCGCCATCTCGTCGCTGGCATAGCGAGTGGCCAGAATGTTGGGAATGCTCACGAATACACAGCCTATCGGCCCGATGAGGCAAGCTGACCGGTGTGCACTCGCCCCGCTGCAGCGTCTTCTACGTCGGACTGGACCTGGCCTGGGGCCAGCGCAAGCCCACCGGCGTAGCCGCCGTCGACGACGCGGGGCGGTTGGTCTATGCCGGGGCCGCCACCGACGACACCAGCATCCGGGCGGCATTGGCGCCCTACACCCAGAGCGATTGCCTGGTGGCCATCGATGCTCCGTTGATCGTGACCAACCCGACCGGTCAGCGCCCGGCCGAGCGGCAACTCAACGCCGACTTCGGTCGATTCCAGGCCGGGGCGCACCCGTCCAACACCAGTAAACCTGAGTTCGCCGACGTTCCCCGGGGGGCGCGAATCGCCGATGCGCTCGACCTCGACGTGGACCCGCATTCGAGCGCGCCACGGCGGGCGATCGAGGTGTACCCCCACCCCGCGACGGTCGCGCTGTTCCGACTCGGCCGCACGCTGAAATACAAGGCCAAGCCGGGCCGCAACGTCGCACAACTGCGCGCGGAACTGCTTCGCCTGATGGAACACATCGAGGGACTCGCCCAGGCCGACCCGCCGCTGCGCACCGCGGACAGCGAGAACTGGGCGCGGCTACGGGCCTTGGCCGACAGTGCAGAGCGCAAGAGTGAACTCCGCCGTGTCGAAGATCCGGTCGACGCGGTGATGTGCGCCTACATCGCGATGTTCGCCGCGCATCGCCCTACCGACGTGACTGTCTACGGCGACGGGCAGACCGGCTACATCGTCACCCCGGCGCTGCCGGCGGACCTGGCCCCGGCACCGCCGGAGCCGACGCCGGGCGCCATCCACGATGCGATCGCCACCTACGCCGAGCGTCGACCGGCACTCGCGGATTCGACCGTCCGCTACCTGACCTCGGTCACCGGTCTACTCGACGATGCCGGCATCAACTACGTCAGCGTCACCGCGCGCACCAAGACGGTCGCATCGTTTGCCACCAAGGCCGACCGCACCGTCGACGGTCGTCGGCTCTACACCGATCCGCTGTCGGAGATCACCGATCAGATCGGGGTTCGGGTCATCACCTATCTCCGCGACGACGTCGCGACGGTGGCCAATCTGCTCGGAGAGGAAATGCGGCTGCTCGACGATCGCGACATGGGGGTCGAGACGGCCAGCGAAGGCCGGTGGGGCTACGCCAGCAGGCATCTGCTGGTGGCCGCCGCAGGCGAACAACAGCCGGCCTCGGTACAAGTCCGGACCATCCTGCAGCATGCATGGGCCGAGTTCGAGCACGACGTCCGCTACAAGGGTTCGGTGCCCGAGGAGGACGCGCCAGATCTCGACCGGCGCTTCACGCTGGCCGCCGGTCTGCTCGAACTGGCCGACCGGGAGTTCTCCGCGATTCGGGAACGACTACGTTCGGCCGCTCCGTCGGAGCGCGGGGCGCAGAACACCAGCGATCCCCGGATCCCGACCCCGGTCCTCGCCACCTACCTGGGCAACCGATTCCCCGACGCCGGCTGGTCCCGCACCGAGCACTACGCCTGGATCGCCGGCCTGCTGCTCGAGCTCGGTATCGATTCGGTTGACGGCGTGGAAAACGTGCTCAGCAGCATCGACACGACCGCGGTGAACGAGGCGATGGCGTACCGCTATCCCGCGGGCGCGGTACGTCGGCTCGACGACGTGCTGCTCGCGGTGTTCGGGCCACGGTACCTGGCGTTGTCCGGCAACGACGACCGTATTGAACTGCTGGACAGTAGGTTCCACAAACTCAGCGAGACTTTCGGCTAGTGTGCGGCCAGATCGCAGAATCGCCCGAGATCGCGATCTGACGGCACACTAGACGGCAGAAGTCATCCGGGATACCTCGGCGAGGAACTTCTCAACCACCGCAGGGTCGTCACGGCGTTGCCAACCGAAGGTCGTCGGACGTTGGGCGCGATCATGCCAGAAGTGGCCGCCGCCCGATTCAGGCCGGGTGGCCACCAGCCAGACCGCGGTGTCCGCACCGTCGACGGGGGTGCGCAGCAACGGCCCGGTCAGACGGCGGAAGGTCGGCAACGCCTCCGCCACGCCGGGAGTTTGCACCCACCCAGGATGGGTGCTCTCGACCCGAATTCCGGTGCCGGCCAGTCGCTTGGCCCACTCCGCGGCGAGCACCACCTGCATCCGCTTGGTGCGCGCATACACCCAGACGCCGTCGTATTCACCTTTGCTGGACTCGAGGTCCTCGGCGCTCAGCGGTGCGGTGTACATCCCGCCCGAGGACATGAAAACCACCGATGCGCCGCGCGCCTTGCGCAGCAGTGGCAGCAGTTCCTGCGTCATCACCTGCGGGCCGAGCACATGGCACGCCAGCTGCGTCTCGTGTCCCTGCGGAGTCTCGGAGCGTTGTTTGGGCATCACGCCGGCGTTGTGCACCAGACCGTGCAACGTGCCGATGCGGCCGGAAAGGTCAGCACACCAAGCGCGCACGGCGTCGAGATCGGAAACGTCGCACACCTCCTCGATCACCGAACCGCCCGCAGTGTCGGGCACCGAGTTTCGGATCGTTGACGCGCTGCGCCTGACTTTGTTCTCATCGCGCCCGAGTAGGTGAACTGTCGCGCCGAGTCGGGCGAAGGACTCGGCCATCGCCTCGCCGATCCCGGCCGTCGCGCCGGTCACCACGACCCGCTTACCCGCCATCGCTGCGGGTGGCGGATCCGCCGGCCACCATAGCCGCCGGATATTCGAGCCCAGCGTGGTGTAACCCAGCACCACCGAACGGTCCAGAAAAGTGTCCGCTGCCTTGGCCAGTGCTCCGGTGATCGTCATCACCACCGATGTAACCATGCGCTACAACGGCAAACGCCCTCAGGCGCGACTAGTCGTAGGGGGCGAGGACGTCGATCACGTCGATCAGGGTGGCCCTGGCCGTTGCGCGCGGTCCGTCACCGACCCCGACCAGTGCAGCCACCACAGCACCGTCCACCGCACACACCAGTGCGGTGAGCAACTCCGCGCGCACCGATCTTCCGGAGCGACCGATCACCTCGCCGACGGCGGCGGTGCGCTGGGCAAGGATGCGGCGCTGGATGTCGCGCAGCCCGGGCTGGCGCGCGCAGGCAATGTAGCGCTCGTATCTGGAGATGAGTCGTTCGGTGACCTGCTCCGGGCTATCGCCGACGAGCAGGTCCACCAGCACATCGGCGGTCGATTCGGCACCGCGTCGGCGGCGCGACAACGCCGACAGCCGCTCCCGCAACTCCTCGGACTCCCGGGTGCCGACGTGTTCGACGGCCTTGGCGATCAGGTCCTCGAGAGAGGAAAAATAGTACGTCGTCGACGCCAGCGGCAGTCCGGCCCGGCGCGCAACGGCGCGGTGGCGCACCGCGTCGAAACCCCCTTCGCAGAGGAGGTCGGCGGCGGCGCTGACGAGCGCATACCGTCGCCGTTCTCCTTTGGGGGTGACTGCTGCGGTCACTCCTAGCATGTTGCCAGTCAGGGAGTTTCGGCATCACGCTTTCGCCTAATCAACTGGCCGTTCCGGCCTGGTCGGATGGCATGATGGCGCGCATGTCAGCCATCAACCGTCGCGCGCTGTTACATATCGGTCTGGGCAGCGGCCTCGCAGCCGCGGCCGGAGGTTACGCATTGGGCGCCTGGGGCGCCTCTGTGGCCGCAGGGGCACCGCCCGCACCGCAGGCACCACCGGCGGTGCTGCCTACATCGGCCTCGGGATCTTTCGTCTCTGCCAATCGCGGCGGCGCGGTGACCAACTGGATCATCGCCCGCCCGCCCGGCCAGACCGCACCGATCCGACCGGTGATCCTGCTGCACGGAAAGGGCTCCAGCGCCCACACCGTGATGTCGATGGGCGTCGAGCAGTTCCTCGCGGATGCGGTGCGAGCGGGCGTACCGCCGTTCGCGATCGCCGCCGTGGACGGCGGTGACGGCTACTGGCACCGGCGGGCGTCCGGCAACGACTCGGGCGCGATGGTGCTCGACGAGTTCCTGCCCTTGCTCGGCGAGCAGGGGCTGGATACCTCCCGGGTGGCCTTCCTGGGATGGTCGATGGGTGGATACGGCGCGCTGCTGCTGGGCTCGCGGTTGGGCGCCGGACGCACCGCCGCGATCTGCGCCGTCAGCCCGGCCCTGTGGACATCGCCGGGCGCAGCCGCGCCGGGAGCCTTCGATGGCGCCGAGGACTACGCCGCCAACAGCGTGTGGGGCCAGGCCGCGTTGAACGAAATTCCGCTGCGGATCGACTGCGGCTACGGCGATCCGTTCTACCCGGCGACGCAACA
>JAGQTR010000003.1 GCA_020438915.1 Mycobacterium sp. | reverse complement strand
CCCCACCACCAACAACCAACTAGCCAGGTGGCGACCAGCTAGCCGCAGACGGCGCCAATAGCCGCTGATCCGACGAGCTTTCGGTACTTGCCCAGCACGCCGGTGGGGTACTTAGGCGCGGGCGGATTGAAACCCGCCTTGCGGGAGTCGAATTCGTCGGCTTCGACCAGCAGGTCCAGGGTGCCTTTGCCGACGTCGAGGCGGATCCGGTCACCATCACGCACGAAGGCGATCGGTCCGGCGTCGACTGCTTCGGGCGCGATGTGGCCGACACACAGACCGGTGGTGCCACCCGAGAACCGTCCGTCGGTCATCAGCAGCACGTCCTTGCCCAACCCCGCACCCTTGATGGCGCCGGTGATGGCCAGCATCTCGCGCATCCCGGGACCCCCCTTGGGGCCTTCATAACGAATGACGACGACGTCGCCAGCGACGATGGTGCCGTCTTCGAGTGCGTCCATCGCTGCGCGCTCACCGTCGAAAACCCTTGCGGTGCCCTCGAACACGTCGGAGTCGAATCCTGCTGACTTGACTACGGCGCCCTCGGGTGCCAGAGAGCCGTGCAGAATGGTGATACCCCCGGTGGGGTGGATCGGGTTGGCAAGTGCGCGCAGCACCTTGCCGTCCGGGTCCGGCGGGGCGATGCGAGACAGGTTCTCGGCCATCGTCTCACCCGTCACCGTCAGCACATCGCCATGCATCAGGCCGGCGTCCAACAGAGCCTTCATCACTACGGGCACGCCGCCGATATGGTCGACGTCGAACATCACGTGCTTGCCGAACGGCTTGACATCGGCGAGGTGCGGAACGGTGGCCCCGATGCGGGTGAAGTCCTCCAGCGTCAGCTTCACATTCGCCTCGTGGGCGATCGCGAGTAGGTGCAGCACCGCGTTGGTCGAGCCACCGAAGGCCATCACCACCGCAATGGCGTTCTCGAAGGCTTCCTTGGTCAAGATGTCGCGCGCGGTGATGCCACGGCGGAGTAATTCGACCACGGCCACGCCGCTCTTGCGGGCGAAGCCGTCGCGGCGACGGTCGGTGGCCGGTGGTGCGGCAGACCCCGGCAACGACATCCCGAGCGCCTCGGCGGCCGACGCCATCGTGTTCGCGGTGTACATGCCGCCACAGGCGCCCTCGCCCGGACAGATCGCCCGCTCGATCGCGTCGACGTCCTCGCGCGGCATCAGGCCACGGGCGCAGGCACCGACGGCTTCGAACGCGTCGATGATCGTCACGTCCTTCTCCGTGCCGTCGGACAGCTTGGCACGGCCGGGCAGGATCGACCCGGCGTAGAGAAACACGCTGGCGAGGTCGAGCCGCGCGGCGGCCATCAGCATGCCGGGCAGCGATTTGTCGCAGCCTGCGAGCAGCACCGAGCCGTCGAGGCGTTCAGCCTGCATCACGGTCTCGACGCTGTCGGCGATGACCTCCCGCGACACCAGCGAGAAGTGCATGCCCTCGTGGCCCATCGAGATACCGTCGGACACCGAAATGGTGCCGAACTCCATGGGATAGCCCCCGGCCTCGAACACGCCTTCCTTGACGGCTTTGGCGAGTCGGTCCAGCGACAGGTTGCAGGGGGTGATCTCATTCCACGACGACGCGACGCCGATCTGCGATTTCGCGAAGTCCTCGTCACCCATACCTACGGCCCGCAGCATTCCGCGTGCCGCGGCCTTCTCGAGGCCGTCGGTGACGTCACGGCTGCGCGGTTTTATGTCAGGACCTGTGGGCATGAGCCCTAGTATGCCCGGGGTGGTTTCCCGGTCAAGCCGATATCGATACCCCCGTGGGGTAGAAGTACGCTGAGGTCATGAGCTCAATCCAGGTACGCACGCGTGCCGCTCTGGTCGCTGTGGCGGCTGTCGTCGCGATGGTGGCTGCGCTCTCGCTGACGGCCTGTTCGACCCCAGCCGAGTCCACCCGAGGCGGCGAGGCGGGCTCGGGGATCCCTGAGACGCCGGTGATCACCGGAGAACCCGCGAGCTACAACGACGACGATGTCTCGTTCGCCTCCAACATGGTTACACACCACAGGCAGGCCATCGAGCTGTCGAAGCTGGTGTCCGGGCGCTCCACAAATCCGGAACTGGCCGCGCTGGCAAGCCAGATCGCCGCCGAGCAGCAGCCCGAAATCAACATCATGAACGTCTTGTTGGTGCAGTGGAACGAGAACCCGGAGGTAGGCACCGGCTCAGGTGGGGACGATCACACCGAGCACGGTTCGGCGATGCAGGGGATGGTCGACGACGCGACCATGGCTGAGTTGAAGACGCTGAACGGCACCGAGTTCGACACGCTCTGGCTGAAGTCGATGATCAGCCATCACCAGGGCGCCATCGAGATGGCCCAGGCCGAGATCGCCAACGGAGCGAACGTCGACGCTGTCGCCATGGCCAAGGCGATGGTGACGTCACAGGAAGCCGAAATCCAACAAATGAAGCGGATGCTGGAAGGCAGCAAGCCATGAGCGTGAGACCACCCGCCGGGAACGCCGAGGGCGCCGAGGGCCGCGGTGCGGCCACCCATGGCTACTCAGCGCACAAAGACAACTACGCCAAGAGGCTGCGCCGCATCGAGGGGCAGGTTCGCGGCATCGCCAGAATGATCGATGAAGACAAGTACTGCATCGACGTCCTCACCCAGATCAGCGCCGTGAACAGCGCGCTGCAGTCGGTGGCGCTGGGGTTGCTGGACGAGCACCTCGGCCACTGCGTCACCGGAGCGGTCGCCGCCGGCGGTTCGGAAGCGGACGCCAAGCTCGCCGAGGCGTCGGCGGCCATCGCGCGCCTGGTCCGGTCCTAGCCGTCGAGGGCGTCCTCGATGCGCTGCACCTTGGCGGCGAGCTGACCCGTGTAGCCAGGCCGGATGTCGGCCTTGAGGACCAGGCTGACGCGGGGCGCGGCCGCGGCGACGGAGTCAACGGCCCGCTTTACCACCGCCATCACCTCGTCCCAGTCACCCTCGATATTGGTGAACATCGCGTTGGTCTCATTGGGCAGCCCAGAGGCCCGCACGATGCGTACCGCTTCGGCGACCGCGTCGCCGACTCCACCGGTCTCGTCGCCGCCTGCGGGACTGATGCTGAACGCCACGATCATGGGCCGAGTCTTCCCCATACCTTTCGAGGCTTCCGGGTACCCGTGGGGAAACGTGCGATTTCTCTCACTGCAACCCAGTAACGTCGGTCGGCGGCTTACCGATATAGATGCAGCTCGGCGCCCTTACCGGGGCGGGGTGGAAAAGCTCGGAAACGCGGACGACCCGCGCGCTGTGCCACACTGGGTTAAATCGCTGAACTGGAGGTATACGCATGCTGCAGCGAAACAGACGTCGGCTGATCGCCTCGTTCCTGGCGACCGCAGTCGTCGCAGGACTGACCCTGAGCGCACCGTCAGCGCTCGCGCAACCCGGGGTGCCACCGGCCCCGGCCCCCGTTGACCCGTTCGCGCCGCCACCGCCGCCGGCCAACCCGTTCGTCTTTCCCCCGCCACCGCCCGCGCCCGACCCGGTTGCGGCGCCGGCGGTCGATCCGCTGGCTGTGATACCGGGGACGCCGATGGCCATTCCGGAGGGCACGCCCGCCGGGCAGAACCCGAACCCGTTCATCGGACAGCCGCCGTTCGTGCCGCCGTCGTTCAACCCGACCAACGGGTCGATCGCGGGAGCCGCCAAACCGATCTACATCAACTTCCAGCGACCGATCGCCAACCGGCAGATGGCTCAGGACGCGATCCACATCACATCGAATCCGCCGGTGCCCGGCAGGTTCTACTGGGTCACCGATACCCAGGTGCGGTGGCGGCCCCAGGACTTCTGGCCCGCCGGCACCGTCGTCAACATCGATGCCGCCGGCACCAAGTCGAGTTTCACCGTCCCCGAGCAACTCGTCGCGACGATCGACAACGACACCAAGCAGATGCAGATCGTGCGCAACGGGGAACTGGAGAAAACTTTCCCGGTGTCGATGGGCAAGCCTGGCTACGACACCAAGAACGGCACCTACTACGTGTTGGAGAAGTTCGCCGACATCGTGATGGACTCCTCGACATACGGGGTACCGGTCACCGATGACGAGGGCTACAAGCTGAAGGTGCAAGACGCGGTGCGCATCGACAACAGCGGCATCTTCGTGCACAGTGCGCCATGGTCGGTGGGCGCCCAGGGGGAAAGCAACGTCAGCCACGGCTGCATCAACCTCAGCCCCGCCAACGCGCAGTGGTTCTACGACAACTTCGGCAGTGGTGATGCGGTTGTGATCAAGAACACCAACGGTGGGATGTACACCCAACCCGATGGTGCGTCGGACTGGCAGATGTTCTGACCGGGTAACCCGCCCGCTTTCCCGGTGCGTGGTGCGCGCAGCGTGCCACGATGAGTTCAGGCCGACGGCCGTCCCGGCCGTGGGCACTGTATTCACGATGGGCTTGCGCCCATGATGCCGAGGGTGGGCCGATGCCCGGTGACGAGAAGGCGGTGGCACGCACGGTCGCGGTGATCGTGGCGCTACTGCTTGCCATCGTCGCCTTGCGGGGCTACCTGCCCGACGCCGAACCCGCCCCCACTCCGCCCGACCCGGAGCCACGTGGCCCCGGCAGCGTCGTCCCCACCCTCGTCATGCTCGGCGTGGCGATCATCGTCAGCGGGATCGCGACCGTCGGCCAGGCCCGCCGTCGGCGGACACCGAAACCGTCCGAATCGCCGTTCGACTACGGGGGCGGGCGGAGCGCGGTGCCATGGCGGCTGCTCCTGATCGCAGCAGGCGCTCTGCTGGTGTGGCTGGTGGTGGTTCTGCTGTTAGCGCGTTGGGGGTCCGGATTGCTTGTCGACTCTGTACCGACCACCGACCCCGAATCCGTCGATCCACCCCGTGGGGGCCCCACCGAAATCGCCGCACCGCAGGCGCCGGCCGATTCCGGCGACGCTGGCGAAGGTGATGTGTTCGGCATCCTCGGCGCAGCCACGGTCGCGCTGCTCGTCCTCTCGATCGTCGCGACGCTCGTCGGGCGCAGGCGCGCCACCATGGAGACGCCGGTCCCGGTCCGGTCGGACGCGTTACCGGAGACTCCGTCCGGAGTGGCGGATCTCGCGCGGGCGGCGGAACTGGGGCTGGCTGAGATCGGTGACCGCAGCCGCGATCCGCGTGAAGCGATCATCGCCTGCTACGCGGCGATGGAACGGGAGTTGGGGAAGTCGCCGGGCACCACCCCGCAGGATTCGGACACGCCCTCGGAGGTACTGGCCCGGGCCGTCGAGCGCCACGCCCTGCACGCTGGTAGCGCGACCGAATTGGTCGACCTGTTCGGAGAGGCGCGGTTCAGCTCGCATGTGATGAACGAGGCTCACCGCGCCGCTGCGGTGCGTGCGTTGCGGTTGGTGCAGCGCGAATTGCAGGGCGTTACATGAGAAAAATGGTTGCCGCCGGGGTTTTCCTGGTGGCGTTGGTGCAGGGGTTCGCTTTCATAGCGCTCGACCGGCAACTGGTGGTGATGGCGACCGGCGCCGCAGTCGCGGGGGTCCTGGTCGCCGTGCGATGGTGGCTTGTCGCCCCCGATGCCGATGTCGTCGATGCCGGGACCGACGATGCGGGTGCGTCGCTGCGGCGCTGGCTGGCACGAACCGAAGCGCTGATCGCGTGGTCGGAGGGGTCGCGCACCGACTGGGACCGGCGCCTGCGTCCGATGTTGGCGCGACAGTTCGAGCTCGCCGCGGGTCAGCGAAAAGGCAAGGACCCCAAGGCGTTCGACGCCACCGGTCGCATGCTGTTCGGCGAATCGCTCTGGCAGTGGGTGGACCCGCAGAACACCGCGCAGAGCAAGGGACACGAGCCCGGGCCCGGCCGGGCCACGTTGAACGAGATTCTGCAACGTTTGGAGCGGCTATGACCCATGATCTGCAGCCGGCGACGACGACCGCACTGTGCGAATCGGTGCTCGACGAGATCGGCCGGGTGGTGGTCGGCAAGCGCCCGGCGCTCAACCTGATCCTGATCGCGGTCCTCGCTCGCGGCCACCTGCTCATCGAGGATCTGCCGGGGCTCGGAAAGACGCTCATCGCAAAGTCTTTCGCTGCCGCTCTGGGGCTGGAGTTCACCCGGGTGCAGTTCACCCCGGACCTGTTGCCCGCCGACCTGCTCGGCTCGACGATCTACGATATGCAGGCGGGCCGGTTCGAATTCCGTCGCGGTCCGATCTTCACCAACCTGCTGCTCGGCGACGAAATCAACCGGACACCGCCCAAGACCCAGGCAGCGTTGCTGGAGGCAATGGCCGAACAGCAGGTCAGCATCGACGGGGTGACCCACCAGCTACCGGAGCCATTCCTGGTGCTGGCGACCGACAACCCGATCGAGTACGAGGGCACCTATCCGCTGCCCGAGGCACAATTGGACCGGTTCGCGATGCGGCTGGAGCTGAAATACCTGTCCGAGCAGGAAGAAAACACGATGCTGCGCCGCCGTCTCGATCGCGGATCGGAGCGTCCGATTGTGCAGCAGGTGGTCGATGCCCGCGACCTGCTGGCGATGCAGGAATCGGTGGAACAGGTCACCGTCCACGACGACGTACTGCACTACGTGGTGTCGCTCGCCGCAGCAAGCAGGCAGCACCCGCAGGTGGCCGTCGGCGCCAGCCCGCGGGCCGAACTAGATCTGGTGCAACTGGCGCGGGCCCGGGCGTTGCTCCTTGGCCGCGACTACGTCATCCCCGAGGACGTGAAAGCGCTTGCGATGCCGACGATTGCGCATCGGATCAGCCTGCGCCCCGAGATGTGGGTCCGCCGGGTGCAGGGCTCCGACGTCGTCGACGAATTGCTGCGGCGTCTGCCGGTGCCTCGGACACGTGGAGCGCAGTGACCTCGCCCGCTCACCATGTCGGCGAACCCTCCCGTGTGGTCGCCGAGTTGCGTTGGCGTGCTTCCCCGCTGACCCGTTCGATCGCCACCTGCGCCGGCGTGGCGATAGTTTGTGCACTTTTCACCGCGCGGTGGGAGCTCATCGCGTTCGCAGCGCCGATGCTCGGAGTGTTGTGTTCCTTGGGCTGGCAGCGGCCGGCGCCGACCGTCCGGGTGCAGGGGCAGCCGGGATTTCAGAGGTGTTTCGAGTCTGAGCAGGTGCGAGTCAGCGTGTCGGCCGAGGCCGATGACGGCGAACCGGTCGGATTGAACTGCTCAGCGGTGTCCGGAATGGAGCTCGAGGTTGTCGCGGACGGCACCGGAGACGGCACGCCGGGTCGGACCGTCGCGGTCCAGGCGGACCGGTGGGGCCGCTACCCGATCCGCGCCGCGGTCCGAGTGCTGGGCCGCGGTGGACTGCTTGAGGGCACCGCCACGGCCGACGCCGCCGAGGTCTGTGTGTTCCCGGTGGCCCCGCCGCAGCCCACGCAGATCCCGCGTACCGACCTGCTCGACCGGTTGGGCATCCACCTCACCAGGCACGCCGGTCCGGGCGTCGAGTACGCCAGCATCCGGCCCTACGTACCTGGCGATCAGCTCCGAACGGTCAACTGGCCGGTCAGCGCACGTCGCGGCACGCTGCACGTCACCGAACGGCTCACCGACCGGGCCGCTGAGGTGGTCGTTTTGATCGACACCTATCCGCAGCCACCGGGCCCGGCGACGGCTGCCAGCGAACGGACAGCGCGCGGCGCGGCGCAGGTGGTTCAGAGTGCGTTGCGCTACGGCGACCGGGCGGGCCTGGTGGCACTCGGTAGCCGTCACACCCGCTGGTTGGGCCCCGACATCGGGCAGCGCCAGTTCTACCGAATCCTGGACACCATGCTTGGCGCGGCCGACACTCCGGAGACCACGACGGGCAGTCTGGCGCCGCGGCCCGCGGTGCCTCCCGGTGCGATCGTGGTGGCGTTCTCCACCATGCTCGAGACCGAGTTCGCGTTGGCGTTGATCGATCTGTGCAAGCGAGGTCACGCGGTGGTCGCCGTGGACGTCCTGGAAGGCAGCCCGTTGGAAGGCGAGCACGACGTGCTGGTCAACCGTATGTGGGCGCTGCAGCGCTCCTTCATGTATCGCGATATGGCGGCCGTCGGGGTCGACATCGTGGGCTGGCCGGAAGATGCCAGCCTTGACCAGGCGATGGCGCTGGTACCTGCTCGTCGGCCGCGAGCCCGGCGGTGACGAGGGTGTCGCCGGCGGCCGCGAAGCTGTTGCTGCCCAGCGCGTTCGGAGTACTGATGGTCGGAGCGGCGGCGCACCGTGCCGGCGCGTCGGCGCTGATCGTGGCCGCCGCCGCGCTGGTAGCCGTGCTGGTCGCCGGATGGTTGCGGTCCGTGGCGACCGTGGCGGTGCTGCTGACGGTGTTGACTGTCGTGCTCGCCGACCCCGCACCGATGTACACCGCACTGGCCGGGCTTGCCGGCACCGCGTATCTGGTGCTGCGGCACGGTGCGGGCCAGGCCACCGCGCCGACCATGGTCGCCGCCGCCGGCTTCGCCGCGGTAGCCGCCATCGCAGTCGCGGTACCGGTGCAGGTCCCGTGGCTGCCACTGGCCGCTCCGTTGGTCCTGCTAGCCGGATACCTGTTGTCGCTCAAGCCTTTCCTGACTGAATTGCACCGCTAGCTCCAGATGCGCACCCGGCGATGCGGTGCCAGGTAGAGCGAGTCCGTCTCGGTGACTTCGAACGCCTTGTAGAACGAGTCGATGTTGCGGATCACGCCGTTGCAGCGGAACTCCGGCGGTGAGTGTGGATCCACGGCGAGCCGGCGAATTGCTTCGGCGTCACGGGATTTCGTGCGCCACACCTGAGCCCAGCCATAGAAGACCCGCTGCTCACCGGTCAACCCGTCGATTACCGGCGCGGACTCGCCGCCCAAAGACAGCTGATAGGCCAGCAACGCGATGGACAGGCCACCGAGGTCGCCGATGTTCTCACCGACGGTGAACGCCCCGTTCACATGGTGGGCCTTGCCCTCGCCGGCCAGGGCCCTCGGAACGAACTGCTCGTACTGTTCGATCAATGCCTGGGTGCGGACACCGAACTCGGTGCGATCCTCGTCGGTCCACCAGTCCACCAGGTTGCCGTCACCGTCGTATTTGGCGCCCTGGTCGTCGAACCCGTGCCCGATCTCGTGCCCGATCACCGCGCCGATACCCCCGTAGTTGGCGGCATCGTCGGCGTCGGCATCGAAGAACGGCGGCTGCAGGA
>JAGQTR010000592.1 GCA_020438915.1 Mycobacterium sp. | reverse complement strand
CAACGGATCGGCCGGGCCGGTCACCAGGTCGGCGAGATCAGCCAGGGCGTGTTGTTCCCGAAACACCGCACCGATCTGATCGGCTGCGCCGTGAGCGTGCAGCGGATGCTGGCCGGTGAGATCGAGACGATGCGGGTGCCGGCGAATCCGCTCGATGTGTTGGCCCAGCACACCGTTGCCGCGTGCGCGCTGGAACCGATCAATGCCGATCGATGGTTCGACACCGTCCGACGCAGCGCACCGTTCGCCACGCTGCCGCGCAGTGCATTCGAGGCAACGCTGGACCTGCTGTCAGGTAAGTACCCGTCGACCGACTTCGCCGAGTTGCGGCCCCGGATCGTCTACGACCGCGATTCCGGCACCCTGACCGCACGTCCGGGAGCCCAACGACTGGCGGTAACCTCCGGTGGGGCAATCCCCGACCGTGGCCTGTTCACCGTATTCCTGGCCTCCAGCGCTGACTCCGAAAAACCTTCCCGCGTCGGGGAACTCGATGAGGAGATGGTTTACGAATCGCGCCCCGGCGATGTGATCTCGCTGGGCGCGACGAGCTGGCGGATCACCGAAATCACCCATGACCGCGTGCTGGTGATCCCCGCTCCCGGTGAACCGGCACGGCTACCGTTCTGGCGCGGCGACGGCGTCGGCCGACCCGCCGAGCTGGGCGCGGCGATCGGTGCGTTCACCGGTGAACTCGCCCGGCTGGACCGGACGAAGTTCGAGCAGCGTTGCCGCACCGTGGGATTCGATGCGTCCGCGACCGACAACCTGTGGCGGCTGATCGACGAGCAGCGCACCGCGACCTCGGCCGTACCGTCGGACACCACGCTGGTGGTGGAACGTTTTCGCGATGAGCTCGGCGACTGGCGGGTGATCCTGCACTCGCCCTATGGGCTGCGGGTGCACGGACCGCTGGCGCTGGCGGTCGGCAGACGACTCTACGAACGGTACGGCATCGATGAGAAACCCACCGCCTCCGACGACGGCATCATCGTTCGACTGCCCGACACCGACGAGGCCGCCCCGGGCGCCGACATCTTCGTGTTCGATCCGGATGAGATCGAGCCGCTGGTCACCACCGAGGTCAGTGGGTCGGCGCTGTTCGCATCCCGCTTCCGGGAATGCGCCGCGCGGGCGTTGCTGCTGCCGCGCCGCCACCCCGGCAAGCGCTCGCCGCTGTGGCATCAGCGCCAGCGCGCGGCCCAACTTCTCGACGTCGCACGCAACTACCCCGACTTCCCCATCGTGCTGGAGACGGTTCGGGAATGCCTCCAAGACGTCTACGACGTACCGACCTTGGTCTCGCTGATGGCGCGGATAGCCCAGCGCCGGGTGCGGGTGCTGGAGGTAGAGACCCCGACCCCGTCGCCGTTCGCCGCGTCGCTGTTGTTCGGCTACGTCGGGGCGTTCATGTACGAAGGCGACAGCCCGCTGGCCGAACGTCGGGCCGCCGCCCTGGCTTTGGATCCCAAGCTGCTGGCCGAACTGTTAGGTCGGGTCGAACTGCGCGAGCTACTCGACCCCGATGTCGTCGCCACCACGGCACGACAGCTTCAGCATCTGGCCCCGGACCGCTTTGCGCGCGACGCCGAGGGTGTGGCCGACCTGCTGCGTCTGCTCGGACCGCTGACGCTCGACGAAGTCGCCGAACGCTGCACCCAGGCTGATATCGGTGGCTGGTTGGAGGGCCTGCTGACGGCTAAACGGGCCGTGCCGGTCTCGTTCGCCGGCCAGAGTTGGTGGGCGGCGGTCGAGGATATCGCGCGGCTGCGTGATGGTGTGGGGGTCGCGGTGCCCGTCGGTGTGCCGATGGCCTTCCTGGAGCCGGTGGTCGACCCGCTGGGCGAGCTGCTCAGCCGCTACGCCCGCACCCGGGGTCCGTTCACCACGGTCGACGCGGCCACCCGCTTCGGCCTGGGGCTGCGGGTCGCGGGTGACGTGCTGGGCCGGCTGGCTGCCGACGGCAAGCTGATGCGCGGCGAGTTCATCGATGTACCCACCGATTCCGGCGGCATCGACCAGTGGTGCGATGCCGAGGTGCTGCGCATCCTGCGTCGACGTTCGCTGGCCGCGCTGCGGGCGCAGATCGAGCCGGTGAGTACCGCCGCGCTGGGTCGCTTCCTGCCGGCCTGGCAGCTACTGGGCGGCGCGGCCGGCTCCGGGGTCGACGGGTTGGCGGCGGTGATCGATCAGCTCGCCGGTGTTGCGATGCCCGCTTCGGCGGTCGAGCCGTTGATCTTCGGCCAGCGGGTGCGCGATTATCAGCCCGGCATGCTCGACGAACTCCTGGCCACCGGGGAAGTGCTGTGGTCCGGCGTGGGGGCGCTTTCGTCGGCGGACGGCTGGGTGGCGTTTCACCCCGCCGAGACCGCGGCGCTGTCGCTTGCCCCGCGCGCCGAGCTCGACCTCACCGACACCCACCGGGCGGTGCTGGACGCGCTCAGTGGGGGCGGCGGGTACTTCTTCCGCCAGATCGCAATTGACGGTGTGAGTACGGAATCACTGAAAGAAGCGTTGTGGCAGCTGATCTGGGCGGGATATCTGGGCGGTGACACCTTCGCACCGGTGCGTGCCCTGCTGGCCGGCACCCGAGGGTCGGGCACCCGGCGGGCGGCTACACCGTCGCACCGGCATCGTCGGGCTCCGCGGCTGAGCCGCTACAGCATCGCCTCGGGCGCCCATCGTGACTCCGATCCGACGGTGGCCGGCCGGTGGTCGGCACTGCCGGTGACCGAAACCGACACCACGCTGCGTGCCCATTTTCAGGCCGACCAGCTGCTGGCCCGCCACGGCGTACTCACCAAGGGTGCGGTGGCCGGCGAGAACACCCGGGGGAACATCCCGGGGGGATTTGCCTCGTTGTACAAGGTGCTCACCGCGCTCGAAGACGCGGGGCGATGTCAACGCGGCTATTTCGTCGAATCCCTCGGTGGCGCACAGTTCGCCACGGCCAGCACCGTCGACCGGCTTCGCACCCACGCCGACAGCATCGACGACAAGCAGGCCGCCGTGCGCGCCATCGCTCTGGCCGCCACCGATCCCGCCAACCCGTTCGGGGCGGCCCTGCCATGGCCGGCCCGCGGTCAGGACACCGATACCGCCCATCGACCCGGTCGCAAAGCCGGCGCGCTGGTGGTGCTCGTCGACGGTGAGCTGGTGTGGTTCGTCGAGCGCGGTGGCCGGTCGCTGCTGAGCTTCAGCACCGATCCCGAGACGACGAACGCAGCGGCGGCGGCACTGGCGGAGTTGGTGTCACGACAACGGGTTCCGGCGCTTCTGGTGGAACGCGTCGACGGTGTAGCGGTGCTCGAGGACCGCGATTCGATGGTGGCCACGGCACTCACGCAGGCCGGTTTCGCCAGAACTCCGCGCGGACTGCGGCTGCGCTGATGCCCGAGGGCGACACCGTGTTCCGCACAGCAGCCAAACTGCGGACGGCGTTGGTGGGCAAGGAGTTGACCCGCTGCGATGTGAGGGTCCCCCGCTACGCCACCGTGGATCTCACCGGGCACCGGGTCGACGAAGTTCTCAGTCGAGGCAAGCACTTGTTCATCCGGGTGGGGGCGGCCAGCAT
>JAGQTR010000591.1 GCA_020438915.1 Mycobacterium sp. | reverse complement strand
GCATGTGCATGTAGGAGCTGTAGAAGAGGGGATCCCCCTCTGCCAGCAGCGCGACATCGCGGCCGGCGGTCAGGTGCGCTGCGATGCGCTCGGCAGATTCGACGTAGAAATCCTCCATCGCGCCCGGGTATCCGCCGGGGTGATCGGAGGTTTCGGTGGTGACCGGGTACACCAGGTGTTCCTCGATCTGTCCGTTACGCAGGTAGGGCTCGGCGATCGACCGCGCGATGCTGTGCCCATGTCGCGCGCTGTGATAGGCGACGACATCGGCGGTCCCGATGACTCTGGCTGCTTTGACCGTCACCAGTTCGGGGTCGCCGGGGCCAAGGCCGACGCCCCACAGGGTTCCGGTGCGTTCACTCATTCGGTTTCGGCCGCAATCGCGTTCACCGCGGCGGCTGCCATTGCGCTGCCACCGCGCCGCCCCGTCACCACCAGGTAAGACATGCCGCGAGGGGCACGAATGAGTTCCTGTTTCGACTGTGCCGAGCCGACGAATCCAACTGGGCCGCCGAGCACCGCTGCCGGCGCGGGGGCGCCTTCGTCGATGAGTTCGAGCAGGCGAAACAGCGCGGTAGGTGCATTTCCAATGGCAAGGACTGCACCGCCGAGTCGATCGGCCCACAGGTCGATGGCGGCCGCGGAGCGGGTGGTGCCCAGTTGGGCAGCCAACGGGGGGGCGCCGGCGTCGGCGACCAGCGACACCACTTCGTTGTCAGCCGGCAGCCGCGACCGGGTGATCCCGGCCGCGACCATCGAGGAGTCACACAGAATGGGGGCGCCGCCGGCCAGGGCGGCGTGCGCCCGGGTGACGACGTCTTCGGTGAAGGCAACGTGCTCGGTCACGTCGGGCTGACCACAGGTGTGGATGAGCCGGACCACCACCCGCGCGATATCGTCGGGGAACCGAGACAGATCCGCCTCGTCGCGGATCATCGCGAACGACTGCCGGTAGATTTCCCCGGCGTCGCGGATGTAGTCGAGCACTCGCTCACCCTACGGGTGGGTGTCACGCGGCCGGTAGCCGTCTCCGGTGGCGATCATGACCTCCCCGTGGGATGGACTGCCGCAGGCCCGCTCGCAGCCGACGAAGTGGCGGTGCGTTCCCGGTAACGCTGCTGAATCGTGGACGGCCGCAGCTGCGTCGGCCCGGACGTCGGCGAGGGAGCGTTCACATCCGGGGCTTCCCGTGCAGGCGGACACCGACAGCCACGGTGAGTTCTGGTCGAAGACCAGGCCGCGGGGGGCGAGGACCCGCAAGGCCACGTCGGCGGTCCCCTCGTCGAGGTCGAAGAGCAGCACCGATCGCCACGGGGTGATGGCCATCGGCGCAGCTACTGCCGCCAGATAGCGGGCCGACTCGGCGTCGAGGACTCCCAACGGCACGGCGGCGCCCAGCGTGATGCGCCCGTCGGTTTGCTCGATCCAGCCGACCCGGGCGCGGGTGATCGGGGGCCACGTTCTGCCCCCTGATGCGGTCGGTTTCCGCGAGTCGAGCAGCGTCAGCGGGTCCTCGAGCTCAGCGACCCGCCAGCATTTCCCGCGCAGTGTGGTGAACTGCCTCGCGACCGCCACGAGGCTCGCGACCGCCTCGGTGACGGGCAGCCGGACGCCGGTGTCACGGCCGGCGAGCAAGAGTGCCACGGTGGATTCGTCGAGGGCGTGAATACCCGCGTCCGGGCACAGGGCGGAGATGTCGCCGCGGCCGTCGTCAAGACCGAATAGGAACCGGCCCGGCAGCTGGCTGAGCTGCCGATCGTGCTGCACCGCGGAGTCCAGGTCGGCGACGAGTCCGCGGACATCGCAGCGGCCGCCACTGCGTCCCGACAGCGGTGAGGCCACGATGTTGCGCACCCGTTCGTGGCTGAGCGAAGGGAGCAACCCTGCGTCGCCGAGGAGCCCGGCGACCGAGCCGGTGTCACGTATGCCTCGGATTTGCAGGTTGCCCCGTGAGGTCAACTCGATGGTCGAGGATCCGTGATCGCTGGCCGCGCGCGCCACCGCCGCCAGTTGCGAGGCGGTGATCATCCCGCCGGGCAGCCGAATCCGCGCCAGCTCGCCGTCTGCGGCACGGTGGGTGGTCAGCGCACCGGGGCAGGCGTCGTGGGTTGCCCTGTGCATCCACCCACGGTATCCGCCTGGCCGCTCGGCGTCGGGTGCGATGGGGTACGAATGGTGCGTGCCCGAATCCCCGAGTTCTCCGACCGTTCTGCTGCTGTCGACCTCGGACACCGATCTCATCGCCGCCCGGGCCAGCGGCGCGGCCTACCGGTGGGCGAATCCGTCGCGACTGGTCGACGGTGAGCTGGCCGAGTTGCTCGATGGCGTGCAGGCGGTGGTGGTCCGGATTCTCGGCGGATACCGTGCCTGGGAGGACGGCATCGATCAGGTGGTCGCGGCGGGCCTCCCCACCGTGGTGATCAGCGGCGAGCAGGCGCCCGACGCCGACCTGATGAGCCACTCGACGGTCCCGGCCGGAGTTGCGCTCGAAGCGCATGTGTACTTCGCGCAGGGCGGTGTCGAGAACCTGACCAACCTTCACTCCTTCCTGTCCGACACCTTGCTGATGACCGGTTACGGGTTCGCCCGCCCGGTGGTGACGCCGACGTGGGGCGTGCCGGATCGTCCGGCGGGCAGGAGCGAAGCGACCGGACCGTTGATTGCGGTGCTCTACTACCGAGCGCAGCATCTGGCGGGCAACACCGGGTACGTCGAGGCGCTGTGCGACGCCATCGAGAACGCGGGCGGCACGCCACTTCCGGTGTTCTGCGCATCGCTGCGTACCGCGGAACCAGAACTGCTTGAGGTGCTCGGCACCGCAGATGCATTGGTGACCACTGTGTTGGCGGCCGGCGGAGCGAACCCCGCGTCGGTCGGCGCAGGCGGCAACGACGACCAGTGGAACGTCGCTCACCTGGCGGCGCTGAACGTGCCCATCCTGCAAGGCCTATGCCTGACATCGTCGCGGAGCGCCTGGAATTCCAATGACGACGGGATGTCACCGTTGGACGTCGCCACTCAGGTCGCTGTTCCAGAATTCGACGGCCGTATCGTTACGGTTCCGTTCTCGTTCAAGGAGATCGACGACGACGGG
>JAGQTR010000054.1 GCA_020438915.1 Mycobacterium sp. | reverse complement strand
GCACCCGGTTGCCCAGCTTGCGGACAAGTGCGTCGGCCACGTCGTCGATGTCGAACGACTCCTCGGGGGCATCCTCGGCGATACGCGCGTGAAAAAGCACTTGCAGCAGCACATCTCCGAGTTCGTCCCGCAACTCCGACAGGTCACCGCCGTGCACCGCGTCGAACAGCTCGTAGGTCTCCTCCAGCAGATAACGGCGCAGCGAATCATGCGTCTGCTGGCTCTCCCAGGGACCGGCGGTACGCAGCTTGTCCATCAAGGCCACCGCATCCACCAGCCGCTCGCCGGGCACCGGCGTCGGCGCGGAGATCACCCGCTCCCCCGCCGCGATACGCGCCAGCACCGCCGGATGTTGAGCATCCGAGGACAGCAACACCGCGGCCGGATCGCCGTCGTAGGAGGGACGAGCCGACGGCAACGACCACGGCACCTTGATCGGCATCTCCTCGGTGTACTGGACATCACCGGAGAGCAGCCCGATCGCGTCGACGGGCACCAACGCCGGGCGGCGGGGGTCGACCAGGACGACCGTCATATTCGCCGTCTCAGACAGGACGTGGCATTCATTGGCGCGGGGTACCTCCGAACTTGGTTATATCAACTCCGACCTTCGTGTTCCCGTCGATGGCCAGCACCAGCCCTGCCACGAACGACACCAGGTCGAGATCACGAATCCGTGGTGCCCCCACCCCGTTACCCGATCGCGGGATCGGAACCTGGACCGTCGAGGTGGTCGCGCGGTAATTTGCCCCCGGATAGAGCCGCTTGAGTCTCAGCTGCGCCGAATCCGGCAGCGTCAGCGGCGAGACCCGCACCGTCGAGGCCGAAACCGCCCCGATCTCGGTGAGGCCGTACGCGCGGGCCAGCAACCGCAGCCGGGCAACCGCGATCAGCCGCTCGGCCGGTTCCGGCAGCGGACCGTACCTGTCGTTGAGCTCGTCGATCACCGCGTCCACCCCGGCGTCGTCCTGGGCCGCGGCCAGCCGTCGGTAGGCCTCCAACCGCAGCCGATCGCTGCCGATGTATTCCGGGGGAAAATGCGCGTCGACCGGCAGGTCGATTCGAACATCCTTCGGCTCCTCGACCGCGGCAACGGTTTCCCCGTCTGCGGCCGCGCGGTAAGCCTCGACGGCCTCGCCGACCAACCGTACGTAGAGATCGAAGCCCACGCCGGCGACGTGCCCGGACTGCGCGGCACCCAGCACGTTTCCGGCGCCGCGGATTTCGAGGTCCTTCATCGCCACCGCCATCCCGGCACCCAACTCGTTGTTCTGCGCGATCGTCGCGAGCCTGTCGTAGGCCGTTTCGGTCAGCGGCACCTCGGGCGGGTACAGAAAGTAGGCGTAGCCGCGTTCCCGGCTTCGGCCGACCCGACCGCGCAGCTGGTGCAACTGAGAGAGGCCGAAGGTGTCGGCACGCTCCACGATCAACGTGTTGGCGTTGGAGATGTCGAGGCCGGTCTCCACGATCGTCGTACACACCAGGATGTCGTACTCGCGATTCCAGAACCCCTCGACGGTGCGTTCGAGTTGCTCCTCGGGCATCTGCCCGTGCGCGACGACGACCCGGGCCTCGGGGACCAACGCCTGCACCCGCGCGGCGGCCTGGTCGATGGTGCGTACCCGGTTGTGGATGTAGAACGCCTGCCCGTCGCGCAGCATCTCCCGGCGCAGCGCCGCGGCGACCTGCTTGTCGTCCTGCGGACCGACATAGGTCAGCACCGGGTAGCGCTCCTCCGGCGGGGTCAGGATCGTCGACATCTCGCGGATGCCGGCCAGACTCATCTCCAGCGTCCGCGGAATCGGCGTCGCACTCATGGTCAGCACGTCCACGTGGGTGCGCATCGACTTGATGTGCTCCTTGTGTTCGACGCCGAAACGCTGTTCTTCGTCGACGACGACCAGGCCGAGGTCCTTCCACGTCACACCGGTCTGCAGCAGCCGATGAGTGCCGATGGCGATATCGACCGATCCGTCCTTCATTCCCTCCAGCGTGGCTCGGGACTGGGCGGGGTCTGTGAAACGCGACAACCCCCGCACCGTGATCGGGAATCCGGCCATCCGCGCGGAGAACGTCTGCAGATGCTGATCGGCCAGCAGCGTCGTCGGCACCAGCACCGCCACCTGCTTGCCGTCCTGCACCGCCTTGAACGCCGCCCTGACCGCGATCTCGGTCTTGCCGTAGCCGACGTCGCC
>JAGQTR010000590.1:3192-4338 GCA_020438915.1 Mycobacterium sp. | reverse complement strand
TGGAGGTGCCCAACTACGGTGCCTCCTTCCACGGGTCCGGTCAACAATCGCCACGTGATCTCGCGGCGGGTTCCAGCTGACGGAGCACGTTGGTCGCGGTTTGGCCGTGGTGGGTGCCCGGGACATCGGGCCTCTTTCGCCGAAACAGCATGAGCGCGACGGCGATCGCCGCTAGCGGGACGAGGGCCATGATGAGGTTCAGCTTGTGCGCCGCGTCGAGCATGTGGGACACCGCGGTCTCGGCCGATAGCGCTTGACTAGTTACGTTACGTGATGTAAATAAATTGCTGTGTATCACGAAGACGCTAGTGACGGTCGGCAGTGATGGCCGCCGAACCCGCCCCATCCGTGCGTGGTCGCCCGCGTGATCCCAACACCCAGCAGGGGATCATGACAGCGACGCGCCGGTTGTTGGCGCGCGACGGCTACGAGCAGGTGACGATCGAGGCGATCGCGCGCGAGGCCAATGTCAGCCGTCCCACGGTGTATCGGCGCTGGCCGTCGAAGACTCATGTGGTGTTCGACGCGGTCTTCGATGCGGCCGAGGTCGGCGACATCCTCACCAGCTCAGGGGAGTTCGAGGTCGACCTGCGGCGCTTCGTGGAGGGCGTGTTCGCGTTCTGGCGTGACCCGGTGGTCTCCGCCGCAACCATGGGCATTCTCGCCGACCGGCATCGCGACGCCGAATTGCGTATCCGGACTCAACGATTGCTCGACGAGCGGATCCGCGCCGCATTCGGCGACTTGGTGCGCGACGGTATCGAGCAGGGTGCCATCGACGCCGGCCTGGATGTCGAGATGGCATACGACGTCCTGCTGGGCACCACCTTCTACGTCGCACACGTTCTGGAACCCGACAGCGTCGAGGGTGTCGTCGAAAGACTGTGCTTCTTACTGATGCAGGGAGCCGCGAGAAAGGAAAACCATGCCTGACACCGCCACCGGAAATTCCGACGACTTGTCCGCCGCGTTCGGTGGCCTGCTCGATGAAGTGCGTGCCGTCGAGCAGCGACTGCTCAATGCCGATCCGCCGCTGGACGAGACGGACCTTCTCGACGGCTACCGGTTGGCCTTCAGCTTGCTTCGGGTGGCGGTCGACGCCTATGTCTGGGGCGACGCCGACCAGCCCATCCTGGGTGACGTGAT
>JAGQTR010000590.1:0-3095 GCA_020438915.1 Mycobacterium sp. | reverse complement strand
GATGCGGTCTACTTGTCGATGACCGTCTACGGCGGCCCTGACGACGGACGCTACAGCGACCGGATCATCGCCACGATCAACGACCGCGAACTGAAGTTCGACGACGAGGGCAACTTCGAGTTCATCATCAGCGCCAACCCGCAGAGCGTCGCCTGGCTCAAGCTGGAACCCGACGCCGTGTTCGTCCTCACGCGGGACTACCTGACGTCGCCTCAGTCAGATCGTCGCCCGCAGTGGAACATCGAGGCACTCGACCCCGTCGGCCGTCGTCACGACAGCCCGGCGGATCTCAGCCGGCGGCTACGCGCTGCCCGCACCTGGGTGCACCAACAAAGCTCGTTTGTGCCGACTCGCGTCGAGCCGCCCAACGAGATCAATGAACCGTTCCCGGTGCCGAGTCAGACGATTGGGTGGGCCGCCGGTGACGCCGCGTACGCCATGGGCTCTTACCGCCTCGATCCGCACCAGGCCCTCGTCGTGGAGGGTAGGTCACCGCAATGCGTGTTCTGGAATCTCTGTCTGTGGAATCCGTTCCTGCATACCTACGACTACACCCGGGAGCGCGTCACCATCAACGGTGCGCAGGTAACTTACGAATCGGATGGGTCCTGGCGGATTGTGATCAGCGATCAAGACCCGGGTCATCCCAACTGGGTGTCGACCGCGGGCCGGTCGAGCGGGCTGGTGTGGCTGCGGTGGTTCCTTCCGGAGCAGACCCCACAACCACTGCGTTGCCGGGTGGTCGACATTGCGGAGCTGGCCTCGTGACAACCGGTGGTGAGCGACCCGCCCCGATCCGGCTGACTGACCTGGCCGACCCGGTCTATCCGATGTCCGTCGAGCCGATGCGCGAGGCTCTGGCGGGCTACGGATCGACTCTGGAGATTGCGCCCGAGGCATTGCTGCACAACGCAACTCAACGAAGCGGACTACACCAGTGGGGTGATACCGCGTTCCGCGAGCGACTGGATGTGCTGTGTGCTGCTCTACGCGACGAAGCCGAGCTGTCGGATGTTGGCACGGCAATGGCGTTTGAGCAACTGGTGGGAAATTTGATCAACCGCCTGCGGTTGGAAGACTTGATCGCGCAGCATCCCGAAATCGAGCAGGAGCGCATCGAGCGCCCCATCATCATCTGCGGGCTACCGCGAACCGGCACCACGCACCTGCACAACCTGATCGCGGCCGATCCCGCGATCCGCTACCTGCCCTACTGGGAAAGCCTCGAACCGGTGGCGACCCCGGGTGAAGACGATCCGCGGGCGCGGCAGGAACGGTGCGCTACCGGACTGGATCTGGTGAACGCATCGATGCCGGAGTTCAAGCGGATGCATGACATGACCGTCGAGCACGCCCATGAGGAAATTCAGCTGCTGGCCAATGGCATCTCCGGAATGCTGTTCGAAACCGCCTATTACGTACCGTCTTTCGCCGAACACTACAAAACGCACGACCAGACGGCGTCGTACGCGTACCTGAAGCGGACACTGCAGGCCTTGCAGTGGTTGCGCGGCGGAACCCGCTGGGTCTTGAAGTCGCCGCAACACCTGGAGCAATTCCGGGCGCTGCTCGATACATTCCCAGACGCCACGTTCGTCGTCACCCATCGAAACCCGGTCGAGGTGACCCAATCGATGGCGACGATGATCAGCTATGCGGCCCGCATGGCCTGCGCTCGTCCTGACCCGACGAAGATCTCGCGCTACTGGTTCGACCGCGCCGGCGATCTGCTCAACGGCTGCTTGCGGGACCGGGAGGTGCTGCCCAGGGAGCAGTCGGTCGATGTGCGGTTCGACGACTTCATGGCCGACGAGGAAGGCACGGTCGCGCGCATCTACCAGGTGGCCGGACAACCGTTCGACGAACGCGCGAGGACGGCGATGGCACGATTCCGCGAACAGAATCCCCGGGGCCGGTACGGCGGCGTCATCTACCGTCCCGACGATCTTGGTCTCGACGCCGACGCGGTGGCCTCCAGCTTGCGGGCTTACCACAACCGGTTCGTCGCCAACTGATACCCAAGGAGTAGACATGAACCAGGCTGAGCAGCAGACGATTTCAGCAGATGCATGGGTGGCTGCCGAACTCGGCGATCCGGTCAAGGTGCTGGAACGTCAGTCGGTCGAAGTACGTCAGCCCGGCCCCAACGAGATACGGGTGGCGGTGCGCGCCTTCTGTCTCAATTTCAACGATATCGACATCATCTGGGGCCGGTACTCGACGCTTCCGCTGCAGGCTCCCTTCGTGCCGGGCATGGAAGCCGTGGGCGTGGTGGAAAGCGCGGGCCACGGTGCAGAGCACTTGGTGGGCCGTCGCATCGTCGGCATCCCGGTGATGGCATTCGGTGGCTACGCCTCCTACGCGGTAGTGGATGCCGCGACCGCCCTGGAATTGCCAGACTGGATCAGCGACACCGACGCCGCCGCAATGCACTACCCATTTCACCTGGGCTGGTTCGCCCTTCGGGAACGAGGGCGGCTGCAGCCGGGTGAAACACTGCTCGTGCATGCCGCAGCAGGCGGCACCGGGTCGGGTGCCCTGGTGCTCGGCAAGGCGTTGGGCGCGCGGGTCATCGCGACCGCCGGCAGCGACGAAAAGGTGCAGTTCTGCTCCGAACTCGGTGCCGATCACGCCATCAATTACCGCACCGACGACTGGGTCGAGCAGGTTATGGACCTGACCTACGGTCGCGGTGTGGATGTGGCGTTCGACGCCGTCGGGGGAGATGTGACGACGCAGACCTTCCGCTGCATGGGATTCAACGGACGTCACCTGATGGCGGGGTTCGCCGAGGACATCACGCTGGAAGATGGCGACTACTTGTCGCCTCGGCCGATCGCCTACGGCAACTTCGATGTGTGCGGGGTTTGCTTGGTGTACGTCACTGACCCGACGGCCGTGCGCCGCACCCTGGGATTCAATTGGCCGGCGCGCTCCGCGGGACTCGAGGCTCACGTCCAGATTCTGGAGATGATCCGAACGGGCAAGATCAGGACCGTCGTCGGTGCCAATGTCGCCTGGCCGGACCTGCCGAATGCGCTCGGACGCATGGAATCCCGACAGACCACCGGGCGGCTGGTGGTCACTACCGGCGC
>JAGQTR010000589.1 GCA_020438915.1 Mycobacterium sp. | reverse complement strand
CTCGCCGGTTCTCTGATCGGTGTGATGCTGGCGACCGGACATGCCCTGGATGCGGCGGCCGAACGTCGCGCGTCGCGGGACCTCCGGGCACTGCTCGACCGAACGCCCCGCACGGCCAGGCGACGTATCGGCGATGTCGTCGATTCGATTCCGCTCGAACAGGTCGAGGTCGGTGATCTCGTCGTCGTCGGTCCGGGCGAGGTTGTTCCGGTGGATGGCGAAATCACCACCGCCGTCGCGATCCTGGACGAGTCTGCGCTCACCGGCGAACCCGTTTCAGTCGAGCGCCGCACCGGAGAAAGGGTGCGCAGCGGCGTCGTCAACGCTGGAGGCGCATTCGAACTTCGGACCCGGCGGACCGCGGACGAGAGCACCTATGCCGGCATTGTCCGTCTCGCCCAGGACGCGGCCGCCGAGAGTGCCCCGGTGGTTCGCCTCGCCGACCGCATTGCTATCTGGTTCCTGCCACTCGCGCTGGGTGTCGCCGGCCTAGCTTGGCTGATCAGTGCCAGCCCCACCCGTGCGGTGGCGGTTCTGGTAGTCGCCACTCCGTGCCCGTTGCTGCTGGCCGCCCCGGTTGCGATCGTCTCCGGTATGTCGCGAGCATCCCGGGTGGGCGTCGTGGTCCGCAGCGGTAGTGCGCTCGAGAACCTCGGCCACGCAACCACTCTCGTCCTGGACAAGACCGGCACGCTTACCAGCGGACAACCCACCGGCACCGATGTCGTCGTCGCGCCGGGACGGTCCAGCAGTGAGATCCTGCGCCTGGCGGCCTCGGCCGACCAGCTGTCGCCCCACGTGCTGGCCGAAGCGATCGTCGGCGAGGCCAACCTCCGACACCTCGAGCTGAGCTTGCCGACCGACGTGGCGGAAGAGGCCGGCACGGGGGTGTCCGCGGTGGTCGACGGCCAACGGGTCACCGTCGGCAACCTCTCCCTCCCGCCGGACGCCCCGCGCTGGGCGACCAGGGTGCTCAATCGGGCGAAACTCGATAGTGCGGTGGTCGCATGGGTCACCGTCGATCACGAGTTGGCTGGGGCCATCATGCTCGTCGATCCGCTCCGGCCGGATGCCTCCCGCGCACTACGGAGGCTGCGGGAGGCCGGTCTGAACCGGCTGATCATGCTCACCGGCGACCGCCGTGCACCAGCCGAGGCGATCGGCCGCGCCCTCGGTCTGGACACCGTCTACTCCGAGCAGACGCCGGAGGACAAGGTCGCCCAGGTCCGTGCCGAGCGCGAATCGGCGGTGACCGTCATGGTGGGTGACGGGGTGAACGACGCACCCGCGCTGGCCGCAGCGACGGTCGGTGTGGCGATGGGAGCTCGCGGATCGACCGCCAGCTCCGAGGCCGCCGACATCGTATTGACCACCGACCACATCGACCGTCTCGCCGACGCGATGGACATCGCCCGCCACTCCCGTCGGATCGCTGTGCAGAGCGCGACCGTCGGCATGGGCCTGTCACTGGTCGCCATGGGTTTCGCCGCGTTCGGACTGTTGCCGCCCGCAGCCGGTGCGTTACTGCAGGAACTGATCGATGTCGCGGTGATACTCAACGCCCTGCGCGCCCTGAGACCGCCGCCCGGGCGACTGGTGGTCCCGGCTGAGACCGGCGAGATGCTGCGCCGGTTCTCGGCAGAACACGAGCAGATGCGCGACCAACTGTCGACCCTGCGTGAAACCGCAGACCTGCTGGCCGACGGCCAACTCGGCGAGGGTTACGCCGCACTCCGGCGGGTCACCACGTTCCTGCGTGAAACCCTGATCCCGCACATAGACGCCGAAGACAGCCAGCTCTACCCGGCACTGCACGACGTACTCGGCGGAACCGAGGCCACCGCCACCATGAGCAGAATGCACGTCGAGATCGAAATGCTCGCACACCGGCTGGCCACCCACCTCGAACAGGCCGACGCCGCGGGTGGGCTTCGACCCGACCAGGTGGCCGATCTGCTGTCGGGTCTGTACGGGTTACATGCACTTCTGCGGTTGCACTTCGTTCAGCAGGAGGAGAACTACTTCGCCCTAATCCCGGCACGTGAGAGAGGAGCCTCCGGCGGTTTCCCTGGTTAGGGGGATGACAGGATTCCCCTATCGGGGCCGTCGAGAGGCCGCCAACAAGGAGGACACGTGACCGACAGCCCGAAGAAGAATTCCCAGACGAAGAAGGCGCCGGCCGCCAGAAAGGCCGAGCCGCAGACTCCGACCAAGAAACTGCGCGGTAAGGAGACGACCACCGCGGCCAGGCGGCTGGGCGGCTGGGATTTCGCCACGTGGCGTATGGCCACCGATGACCCCGTGATGCGTTCGACCATCATCGGCTTGCTGGTGCTGGAGCAGAGCCCGAACTGGGACCTGCTGTGTGAGCGCTACGAGCGTGCCACGCGCCTGGCACCGGTGCTGCGCTCAGTCATCGTGGAGGGCCCACTCGATCTGCAAACCCCACGGGTTGTCGTGGACCCGAACTTCGACTTGTCGTTTCACATGCGCCGTTTCAGCATGCCCAAGGGGT
>JAGQTR010000588.1 GCA_020438915.1 Mycobacterium sp. | reverse complement strand
ATGAGGTCGTGGTGACCCGCCTGGATGACGAGGCGAATATCGCGCCTTGGCTGCGCGCTGCCAACCGTTACGGCGCCAAGACAAAGTGGGCCGAGGTCGACATCGAGACCGGTGAGCTACCCACCTGGCAGTGGGAAGGCCTGCTGACCCGGCCCACCCGCCTCGTCGCAATCGCTTCTGCCTCATCGACTTTAGGGACGGTCACCGAGCTGCGCGAGGTCACCAAGTTGGTGCACGAGGTCGGTGGACTCGTGATCGTCGACCATTCGGCGGCGGCGCCATACCGACTGATCGATATCGATGAGATCGATGCCGACGTGGTCGCCGTCAATGCCCTCGCCTGGGGAGGCCCGCCGATCGGGGCGCTGGTATTCAGAGACCCGTCAGCCATCGATGCGTTCGGGTCGGTGTCGCTGAACCCTTATGCCACCGGCCCCTCCCGCCTGGAGCTCGGGTCACACCAGTTCGGCTTGCTCGGCGGCGTCGTCGCGAGCATCGAATACCTTGCGAACCTGGATGATTCGGCCCAAGGAACCCGTCGTGAGCGGCTGGCTGTCTCGATGCGGTCATCGGCGGTCTACCTGAGCGGGCTGTTCGACTACCTGCTGACCTCGCTGCGATCGCTGCCGACGGTCACGGTGATCGGTAGCCCGCAAGAACGCATCCCGGTGCTGAGTTTCGCGATCGACAACGTGCCTGCCGAACGCGTCGTACAGCGGCTGGCCGACAACGGCATCCTGGCCATAGCGAACGCGAGTTCTCGCGTTCTGGACCTGATCGGCGTCAACGATATCGGTGGTGCGGTGACCATCGGTCTGGCGCATTACAGCACCGCCGCCGAGGTCGACCAGCTGGTGCGGGCCCTCGCTTCGCTGGGCTGAGGCCGAGCATCGATGCCTAATTCTCTATCCGCAGTAGCACTTTGCCCGATACGTCGCCCGATGCCAGCAATTCGTGGGCTGCCTGGGCCTGGGCCATCGGAAATTCCGCTCCGATAGCCGGACGCACCAGGCCGTCGCTCACCATCGGCCAGACATCGTCGACCACCCGGGCGACGATGTCGGCCTTGCCGCCGGGACCCTCGACGGGGCGGGAGCGAAGCGCGGTGGCAAGGATGCCGCCGCGCTTGGCCAGCAGCTTGCCGATGTTCAGCTCTGCCTTCGCCCCGCCCTGCAAGCCGATGATGACCAATCGCCCGTCCTCGGCGAGTGCGTCGACATTGCGGTCCAGATAGACGGCGCCCATGATGTCGAGGATGACGTCGGCTCCTCCGGCGTCGCGCACCACGTCGACGAAGTCTTCGTTGCGGTAGTTGATGGTGATCTCGGCGCCGAGCTCAGCGCACAATTCCAGCTTGTTGCGAGAGCCCGCGGTGACCGCGACCCGGCAGTTCAATGCCCGGGCCACCTGGATGGCGTGGGTGCCGATGCCACTAGCCCCGCCGTGGACCAGAAGCAACTGCGAGGCCCGCAAGCCCGCGGTCATCACCAGGTTCGACCACACCGTGCAGGCCACCTCAGGCAGCGCCGCGGCATGGGGCAGCGCAACGCCACCGGGCAGCGGCAGTACCTGGCCTGCCGGGACGCACACGTATTCGGCGTAGCCTCCGCCGGCCAGCAACGCGCAGACCTGTTGGCCCGGGGACCACTGCGTGACGCGCCCGCCGACGGCTTCGATGGTGCCCGAGACCTCGAGGCCGATAATCTCGCTGGCACCCGGCGGAGGCGGGTACTTTCCGGCGGCTTGTAGCAGGTCGGCGCGGTTCACCCCGGCCGCCGCGACCTTGATCAGAACTTCGCCTGCCGCGGGCGCGACGTCCGGCACGGGCTGCCAGACGAGTCGGTCGGGGGATTCGGCCACGATCGCGAGCATTCACAGAACGCTACTACCGTGCGGAAACACGCTGCCACCTGCCGGGCTGAAGTCCGGCGGGCCTCCGGCGACGATGGGACGCGTTTAGACTGTCCCGCGGTGGCGTGGCAGAGCGGCCTAATGCACTCGCCTTGAAAGCGAGAG
>JAGQTR010000587.1 GCA_020438915.1 Mycobacterium sp. | reverse complement strand
CGCCGACGCCGTGTTCGCCAACTTCAAACCCGGGACCCTGGCGGCGCTGGGATTTTCCTATGCGCAACTGCGGGAACGGAATCCCGGCATCGTACTGGCCGAGAGCAGCGCGTTCGGCGACCGTGGTCCGTGGAGCGCACAGATGGGGTACGGCCCGCTGGTCCGGGCGGCGACGGGTGTCACCTGGTTATGGAGGTCGCAGGACGCTGAACCGGGCAGGTTCTACGACGCGACGACCGTCTTTCCCGACCATGTGGTCGCCAGGCTGACCGCAATCGCCACCCTGGCGGTGCTGATCCGGCGTAGGCGGACCGGCGTCGGCGGACACGTGCACATCTCCCAGGCCGAAGCAGCGATCAATCAACTTGCAGAAGCCTACGTGGCCGAATCAGCCAGGGCCGCCGGGCTTCCGGTGCGGGAAGGCACGACGGTCAACGCGGTGTTCCCCTGTGCCGGTGACGACGAGTGGTGTGTCATGTCGATAGAGCGTGATGCACACCGCACAGCGCTCGCCGGATTGATCGGGTGCGAAGAACTACCCGAAGACCGCACAGCGTTGATCGCCGCGATCTCGACCTGGACGGCAACCAACGACAAGAACCTGGTCACCGCACAACTCCAAGACCTCGGCATCCCCGCAGCACCGATGAACCGCGCAGCCGACGTCGCCGACGATCCGCAGGTCGTATTCCGGCAACTGTTCACCGACCTGACCCACCCACTCCTGGCCGCAACCATGCCCACCGAAACCGGGCCGGCACCGTACACCCGCATACCGCGGGCAGAGCTGCGGCCCGCACCGATGCCCGGCGAGCACACCCGCACCATCTGCCAGAAGTTTCTCGGTTTGAGTCCCGAACACATCGACGGGCTCATTGCCGACGGGGTGCTGTTCACCGACCAGTCGAAGATCTAGAAAGGCCCGCGATGTCCCTCGACCCCAGGACGCCTGTACTCGTCGGCTACGGCCAGGTCAACCAGCGCACCGAGAATCCCGGCGTGGAACCCGTCGACCTGATGGTGACGGCGGCGCGGGCGGCCGCCGCCCCGCGGGTACTCGAATCGGTCGACGCGGTACGCATCGTCAACCTGCTGTCGTGGCACTATCGGGACCCCGGCCTGCTTCTCGCCCAACATCTAGGGGCCGAGAAGGCTTCGACGCTCTACACCGGTGTGGGCGGGAACGTGCCACAGACCCTGGTGAATCTGGCTTGCCTGGACATTCAGCAAGGCAAGACCGAAGTAGTGCTGATCGCCGGAGCGGAGACGTGGCGGACCAGAAGCCGGTTGCGGGCCGCCGGAGCCAAACCGGACTGGACGCGCCAGGACGACGCGGTCCCGATCGCGCCCGGCTCCCACGAGGGGGTGCCGATGGCCGGACCCGCAGAGATCCGGATCAGCCTGGACCGGCCGGCCTATGTCTATCCGATGTTCGAGCAGGCGGTGCGGATAGCCGCGGGTGAAACGCCCGATCAACATCGTCGTCGCATTGGTGCACTATGGGCGCAATTCAGCGCGGTGGCCGCGACCAATCCACATGCCTGGAGCAGCGAGGCACTGACGGCCGAGCAGATCTGGAAGCCGACGCCAGATAATCGGATGATCAGTTGGCCCTACACCAAGTTGATGAACTCCAACAACATGGTCGACCAGGGTGCGGCGCTGATCCTGGCGTCGGCCGAGAAGGCCACCAGTCTTCAGATTCCCTCGGAGCAATGGGTTTTCCCGTATGCCGGAGCCGACTCACATGACACCTACGCGATCAGCGAGCGGGATGAGTTCTTCACCTCGCCGGCCATCAGGATCGCCGGCAGGCGAGCCCTGGAACTCGCCGGGTCCGGAATCGACGATATCGAACTGGTCGACGTGTACTCCTGCTTCCCGTCGGCAGTACAGGTCGCCGCCAGGGAACTCGGACTACCGATTGGGGATCCGGGCCGCCCGTTGACGGTTACCGGAGGTCTGACCTTCGCCGGTGGTCCGTGGAACAACTACGTCACCCACGCCATTGCCACGATGGCCGAGCACCTGGTGTCACGTCCAGGCAGTCGCGGTCTGGTCACCGCCAATGGCGGCTACCTGACCAAACACAGCTTCGGTGTGTACGGGACCCGACCGCCGGAGCATGAATTCCGTTGGGAGGATGTCCAACCTGCGGTCGACCGGGAGCCCACCCGCGCCACCCTGGTGGACTGGAGTGGCCTCGGAACAGTCGAGGCGTGGACCACACCGGTCGACCGGGACGGGCGGGCTGAGAAGGCCTTTCTGGCGGTTCGGACTTCCCGGGACGACGCCGCCGCCCGCGTGCTCGCGGTGATCAACACCGGACCCCAGGCCGAAGCCACCATGCGCGAGGACATCGCTGGGGCCGCCGTGCGTGTGCATGCAGACGGCACCGCAACACTGGAATAGCCCGACGATCCTCGCGATAACTGACGTGTCAACGCAGCCAAGGAGCCTGCCGTCCGGAGGAAACGGCAGGCTCCCTGGGTGTGATGGTTACTAGGCGGTGTTCTGAGCCCCCAGCACGCGCTGGATGTCCGGCTTCATCTGCT
>JAGQTR010000586.1 GCA_020438915.1 Mycobacterium sp. | reverse complement strand
GTCGACGCGGAGCGAGCCAAGGACGGCACTGACTCAAGCTAGTGCGAACCGCAACCCTGCGACCGCGGTGCCGTTCCAGATGCCGGCCGTGATCTCGTCGGGCCGCACCGCGATCACCTCTCCTCCATGGTCGAGTACCGTCACCGCGATCCGCGACAACAGGTCATAGCCATCGTCGGCATAGGTGACTTTGCCGTTGCTGTCGTCGAGTCGACCGAGGATGTCGACGGTGAAGTCGTACACCAGCGTCGACACCGCGCCGGCCACGGCCGCCCGGCCGATATCGACGATGTCGGTGGCCACCAGACCGCGGGACACCCCGTCGCCGATATCGTCGACCAGCTTGTTGGTGCGCTCGGCGTTGCGCGCCGATAGCGACTCGCGAATGGTGACGTCGATCTGGTCGGGCCGCAGTTCGTCGGATGCGCCGGGCACCGCCACGATCTCGCGCTTGTGATCCAGAGCGCGGTACAGGTCGAGCAGCGGATCGGTGGCAAACAGGAAAAGCGGTCGCCGAGAAGACGGATCTAGCTGTCCCAGTTCGGATTCCACTGCCTCACTGACGCGCTTGGCGTAGGTGTGCAGCAGCACCTTCTTGCCCTCGTCACCGACAAGTCTGCGTGCGTACCCGCGGTCGCGCACTGTAGCGCGGTTGGTCGCCTCGGCGACGTCGCCGGCATAATCGTCGGTCAGGGGCAGCTCCTCGGCGCGAGTACTCGCCGTCGCCCGCCACAGGTTCCACCCGTTGGCCGACAGCGTCAAAGCGTAGGCCTCCTGCGGTGTGGTCACTGCGCGCACCAGCTGGCCGATATCGAAGTACGAGCCGGTCTGCGACTGGTTCTTCAGCGCATTGGGTAGCACGAACACTTCGTGGACGTCGTCGGCGATGAAGATCGCCAGTGATCGCGACAGCCGCGCCCACAAATCGGAGTCGGCAATCTCCTGCCACCGGTCCCGCAGCTGCTGCTCGACGGCGTGCCGGGCACCACCGTCGCGGATGGTGCGCAGCGCACGGTCCACCGCACTCTTGGCTGTCAGCAGGTTGTTCTCGCGATGGTCAGGGCCCGGTAGGGTTTCCGCGTACACCGTGATGGCGTGTTCGTGTGGCTCGCCGAGCCGACTCAGATCGGCGGTGTCAGGCAGCTGGTATCGCGTCACCGCTCACTCCCTTCGTATCGGGTGTCCTGCGTCCACCATAGGCACCGGTGGTGGCTTGTCGCTCGGGGGAGGTGATCACCCGAGCGACAGCAACTCGGCCAGGGTGGACAACACGGCATCGACTTCGGTGTCGACGGTCGCCCAGGAACAGACGAACCGCACCACCGGCTTCTGCAGGTCGGGCTGGTGCACGGCGTAGGACTGCGCGAGCCCGCGGTGCACGTCGGGGTCCAGAACCACGAATACCTCGTTGGCCTCCACCGGCGTGGCAAGTTGCAGTCCCAGCGCGGCCATTCCGCTGCTGAGCCTGCGGGCCATCGCGTTGGCATGCGATGCGGTGTCGAGCCACAGACCGTCTTTGAGTAACGCCTGGAACTGCGCGGCGACGAAGCGGTGCTTGCTCGCCAGATGCCCGATCTGCTTCTGCACGAAGTGAATTCCGGTGAAGTACTCGGGGTTGCGCACCAGGATGGCATCGCCGAACAGCATGCCGTTCTTGGTTCCGCCGACGGTCACAATGTCGGCCTCGGCGACGGCCTCCGCAGGCGAGACATTCAGCGCGGCAATGGCGTTGGCGATGCGTGCCCCGTCCACGTGAACGAGCAGACCCAACGCGTGCGCGCGCTCGACAAACCCTGCGATGGCCGGCGCTGTCCATACCCGTCCGTTTTCGGTGGACTGGGTGATGGTGACGATGCGCGGTTGGGAATGGTGGACTTCGCCGCGCCGGGCGACCCTGCGGTCGAGCTCCTCGGTCGCGATCAGCCCGTCGTCGCTGGGCAGGCGGGTCAGCTGGGCGCCGGAGAGCCGGACGGGCCCGCCGGCTTCATCGAGCAGTACGTGCGCGACATCGCTGCAGAGGATCTCCTGCCATGGTTGGACCGCCGATGCGAGCGCGATGCTGTTGGCCGCTGTTCCGGTGAAGGCGAACAGCACTTCGGCGTCGGGGGAGCTGAAGGCTTCCTTCAGGGCGTCGGCGGCCTGGCGGGTCACCGAATCGGTGCCATAGGGCGAGGCGAACCCCTCGTTCACGCGATACAGGGCCTCAAGCACCTTTGGATGCGCGGGCGCGGCGTTGTCCGAGGCAAAGGCGTTGGCGGCGGGCGACACGTCAGCCATGATCGCTATTCCGCAGCCGTGCAGGTCAGAGTCGTGCCATAGAAGTCGATGGCGATGTCGCCCTGATGCTCGGCGTACTCGGCTCCCTCGCGGACGTAGCGAATGCCACTGCCTGTGGGCTGCTGGATGAGGATCGCCCGGTCTCGGCCGACTGTCAGAACCATCGCGCTGGGATCGATGTCGTTGTAGAACACCGCCGAGACCGGCGTGGTGTTATCGCCGCAGCGGTACTCGACCGTCGCTGGAACGTCGACATCTTTGATCTGCAGCTCGACCAGGCGCGTTTGGTAGGCCTCCAGCACGCATTGATGTACATCAGATTCTTTCCAGCAGTCGTCGCGGCCGGCCACCCAACCACGTTGCTCGGTCTCCAGAGTGGCCGTGTCGGAACCGGATTCGGAGAGCGCTCGCTGATACAGCTCGGCTAGTCGGGTGTCGAGCGCGCGCAGCTCGGGGTCGGCGCAGACCGCCTTCTCGCCTTCGCCGTCGGCCTGCGTGCAGTCG
>JAGQTR010000585.1 GCA_020438915.1 Mycobacterium sp. | reverse complement strand
AGCGTGCTCGCAGACGACTGGGCGCCGAATGAACCGCTCGGTCGTTTGCGAAATCCATGAGGTGTATCGATAGGGAGCATCAAAACTGTTGGGGCACAAACGAACATGACGTAGTAAACCTGACATAATGTGGCTTATCGGCAAACCGATACACTGGACGGATTGGCTCGCAGGGATGCGATTGCCGTTTTGCAGTTGGACGATGGGACGTTCGCGTCCGATCCGGACGCCCCGCCCACGGTTTCTGCCGGTTTCCCGCTGCCTGAATCCGGGACCACCTGAGAGCGCCGGACGCCGAATCCAAGACCACCTGACAGCGCCGGATCGCCCGCGCCCGGGCAGAATTTTCACCCAGACTGTCCGTTCTCATCGAATCTGAGGCAGGCGCGATGGGCTGAGCTGCGTTGCCCCAGATTGGATGAGAATCTGCGTGCGCTGGATTCTCATCAAATCTGGGGCAAGTCGGTCTCGGTTGGCTGAGGTTCTTGTTCGAGTAGAGCAAGCCAATGGGCGGCCCCTGAGCTTGATCCCCGGCCTACCCGTGCGAGGTGAATGTTCTGGCATCGGGCAACACCGATGAATCCCGCCCCGGTCGACGCATACCGCCGGCGATTCGCTGTGTTGTCGTCACCGAGGCTGCACCAGCTCTCGCGCTTGCCCCTGCGCTGCCTGCGATTTCGGTAGCGCGTCGTTTCGGCTTGGTCAGCTGGAAATGTAGTTGGTGATGGCGTTCATGGCCTTGTCGGCGATCATGGCCTTACGAACTGTCGCCCGTGCAGTCGTCTCCAATATGGCTGACTGCAACGCTGGGGAATCAGTGCCGTTGCCGACGACCAGGTCGCTGTCGGGGGCACCGTCGGTGGCCTCGGTGACGGCGAGGTTGAGGTCACCGAGGATCACGCTGCTGGCCAGGCTGTGATCACCGAAAGCTTTGGCGGCACTTTGATTGCCGGCGACAATGGCGTTGGCCAAGCCTTCGACGCTGCGGGTGAAGGCGGTGCTGTCGTTGCCGAGGATGAGGCCGTAGCTGCGTCCACCGCTTTCCGCCTCGCTGACGACCACGCTGTTCTCGCCGATGTTCATGGCCGACGCCACACCGCCAGATCCCTCGGCCTGCGAGACCAGGGTCGAACCGTGACCGCCCAGGACGTGGGCGCGTGCACCGTCCTCGGCGTCGGCGCTTCCCGAACTGGTGTCGGCGACGGCGACGGCGGCCCAACTGTCATTCTGCGCCAGCGCGAGGCCGTCGGAGCTCTCGCGCACGTGCACAGTGGCCCAACCGTGATCGATCGCGACAGCGTTAGCAAGACTGGTGTCACGGGCGACCGCACTGGCCAGGCTGGCTTCCGCGGCGAATGTAGTGGCGGAGCTGTCGCCGCGGGCCACAGAACGGGCCGTGCCGCCGTCGAAGCCGGTGGCGGTGGCCGAGCTGCTGTTACTGGCCACGGCTTTGGCCAGGCCCATCTCACTCGCGGCGTCGGCGGCGCTGCCGTCGGTGGCGACGGCGCGGGCCACACCGCCGTCAGCGCTGGCGGAGGCGGCACTGGAGTCGGCGGCGTAGGCGCTGGCCAGGCTGCCGTCAGTGCTGTCGGCGCTGGCGACG
>JAGQTR010000584.1 GCA_020438915.1 Mycobacterium sp. | reverse complement strand
GCCTGCTGGACATCCCCGAGACCGGCAAGACCGCCGCGGTGCTGCAATCGGCGCGGGACACCCTCGGCGACGGTCGGCTGCTGGTCGTCGACGATGCGCACCTGCTGGATTCCCTGTCGGCCGCGCTGGTGTACCAACTGGCGGTCGGCCGAAAAGTACGGATGCTGATCACCGCCACCGTCGGCAGAGCGCGGATGCCCCCCGAAATACCGGCGCTGTGGCGTGACGGGTTGGTGACGCGGATCGACCTCGAACCACCAGGCCACGACGACAGTCGGCTGATGACCCAAGTCGATGAGTTCGTCGAGGCTCTGCCGGCGGCAGCGCACCGGGTGCTGGAACTACTGGCCGTCATCGACCCGTTGCCCGGGGCCGACGCCGCGGCGCTGGCCGGACCGGATGCCGTCGACGAGGCCGTACGGTGCGGCGCGGTCGTCGAAACCGCCGATGGACTGCATCCGGCGCATCCGCTGTTCGTCGATGCGGTCCGTCGCGCGCTCGGCGGTCCGGAACTGCGCCGGCTGCGGACCGCGCTGGTCGCACGCCACCCGACCGACGGGGATAGCGGCGTCGTGGGACGGCTGCGCCTAGCCGTGCTGGCGATCGGCAGTGACCGTCCGCAGCCGGTGGCCGATGTCTGCGCCGCGGCCCAGGAAGCATTGCGGCTGGGCGATTTGGAGCTCAGCGAGCGACTCGGGCAGGCCGCACTGGCTCGCGAACCGAATCTGACCGCCCGTCTCATCGTCGGCTACGCATTGGCGTGGCAGGGTCGCGGCCGGGAAGCCGACGCGGTGCTCGCCGAGATCGATCCCGCAGCGTTGACCGAAGACGAACTGATGGCCTGGGCTCTGCCCACCGCCGCGAACCAGTTCTGGATGCTTTCGGAGCCGGAGCGCGCGACAGCATTCCTGAGGGCCACCCGCGGCAAGGTGTCCTCCCCCGCGGCGCGGACCACGCTGGACGCGCTGTCAGCGACTTTCGCGATGAATGCCGGGAACCTCGGCCGGGCCATGGAGGTCGCCGACGGGGTCCTGGGATCGCCGCTCGCCGACGACACCGCGATCGGCTGGGCGGCATCGGCGGCCGCGCTGAGTTCGGCGCGGATGGGCCGATTCACTGACGTCGATGCACTGGCCGAACGGGCACTGTCCGCCGGACACCCGGGCTTACTGCGATTCACCAGTGGCTTTGGCCAAACCACGGCTCTGGTGATGGCGGGTGAACCGGAACGGGCGCTCGCATTGGCGCGGCGGCTCACCGATTTCGCCCAGCGGCAGCAGCCCGGACGGTCGATCGGCGAGGTGCTGGTGGCTGACGTGTTGATCGCCTCCGGTGATCTGCACGGCGCGGTGACACTGCTGCGCGCCGCCGCGCACACGCTTGCCCCGACGGGGTACTCGTGGGGGCCGCTGGCATGGATGCTGCTTGCGCAGGCCCTGGGCCGCCTCGGTGAGTCCGTGGAGGCGGGAAAAGCGTTGGGCCGCGCCGAATCCCGGCATGGATTGAAATCAATGCTGTTCGCACCCGAGCTGGCGTTGGCCCGGGCGTGGACGATGGCTTCGCGAGCCGACACCCATGGCGCCATCGCCGCAGCCCGAGACGCGGTCAAGGCCGCCGAACGCGGCTCCCAGCACGCCATCGCGCTGCGAGCCGCGGCTGACGCGGTTGCGCTCGGAGATCCGCGAGGAGCCGATACGCTGGCTCGGCTGTGCCGTGCAGTCGACTGCACATTCGGCCGGGCTGCCCTGGCGGCAGCGCGCGACGACGCCTGAACCTGCCGGCTAACCGGGCTGGCGGGCTCCGGCGGGCTGGCCCGCCGAACAATGATGCGCAGACCCCCTCAACCGCGCCGTTAAAATCACCAAGACACGCATTGGAGGTACGCCGATGGTCGAACCGCTCTCGGTCAACACCGATGGTGTGCGCTCCCTGGGTGACATTCACAGCGGCGTAGCAGCCGGCCTGGGCTCCCTGTCTGCCGGTACACCTGGCTCTGCCGACGTCGCAGTGTCGCATGGAACCATCGCCGACGGCGTGACGACCGCATTGACCGCGGCACTCGGCTCCCGCGCCGAGTCCCTCAATGCCACCCAGACCAGCGCCGAAACCATTTCAGAACTTCTCCGCCAGGCTGCCCTGGCCTACGAACGGGGCGACCGGCGCGGCGGGGCCGCGATCGAGGCGGCTGCCGGCGTGATCGCGGCCCGACAGTCGTCGGCTGCGTGCCAAACCGCCGCGGGCGCGTCGACACCCACAGCCACCGACGCGATCGGACAGGTCGCCGGGCAGCTGGGGCAACTGGGCCAGCAACTTGCGGCGCCATTTGCTGCACTCGCGCAGCCACTGCAGCAGCTTCCTCAGCAACTGATGCAGGGCGCCCAACAAATGATGCAGCGTCCAACCCCGCCAACCGAGAAGACTCCCGGCCCTGAGCCTGAAACGGGCCCGCAACCTGACGATCGCGACCGTGACGAGGACATAACGACGCGGGACCTGTCGGTCGAGGACCCGGCTGGATCAGCTGACAGCGAAGATTCCGGCGCCATGCCCGGCGACCAGCCGGGGTCGGGTACCGCGCCGCCGGCACCGGCTGATCGGCCGCGCCCGGCTCCCACCCGCCCGGCAATCAGCTAGGCCGCGCCAGTCGGCTATCCGTAAGTTGCACAACACGATTCACGTTCTGGCAGGGCCCGTCAACCGGCCAAATACCGTCGCAGTATGGCGGCTACGGCGGTGATCTGCTCGACCTCGACGCGTTCGTCTGTGCGGTGCGCGAGGTTGGGGTCACCGGGCCCGTAGTTGACGGCTGGAATGCCCAGGGCGGCGAATCGTGCGACGTCGGTCCAGCCGTACTTCGCGCGTACCTGCCCGCCGGCCGCGTCGACCAGAGCGGCCGCGGCGGGTCGGGTGAGACCCGGCAACGCACCGGCCGCCGCATCGGCGAGGTCGAAGGCGACATCGAGGCCGCCGAAGA
>JAGQTR010000583.1:768-2090 GCA_020438915.1 Mycobacterium sp. | reverse complement strand
TGCCAGGACAACGAACTGTCCTGGATGGACTGGTCATTGGCTGATACCAATCGCGATCAGCTGGAGTTCACCCGCAAAATGGTCAAATTCCGCAAGAGCCATCCGGTTTTTCGGCGCAGACGGTTCTTCGAGGGAAAGCCGATTCGCAGCGGTGACCAGACTCGCGACATCGCCTGGCTGACGCCGTCGGGCAACGAAATGGACTACCAGGACTGGGAAACCGGCCTGACGCAATGTGTGGCGGTATTCCTCAACGGCGAGGCCATCACCGCCCCCAACGAGCGCGGAGAGAAAGTCGTCGACGACTCGTTCCTGTTGTGCTTCAACGCCCACGACGAGGTCGAGGATTTCGTGGTTCCCCAGGGCGATTACGCACAGCAGTGGACCGCCGACCTCGACACCGCCCACCCGACCGGTTGTACCGACGTGGTGGTGGCCGCCGGTGAGAAGATATCGGTCCAGCCACGCTCGGTGCTCGTGCTGCGTAAGACCGCCTGAGAAATGCGCGTCCTGTCAACCTACCGACTGCAGCTGCGCGGCCCGGCCAGCGGTGCGGCCTTCACCTTTGCCGACGCCGAGAATCTGCTCGATTATTTTGTCCAACTTGGTGTCTCACACCTTTACCTGTCGCCCATCCTCACCGCCGGCGAGGGTTCCAGTCACGGATACGACGTCACCGACCCCACGACGGTGTCCGCCGAACTCGGCGGGGCCGAGGGCTTTCGCAGCCTGACCCGGGCGGCGCGAAGTCGAGGCATCGGCCTCATCGTCGATATCGTGCCCAACCATGTCGGCGTGGCTGTTCCCCGGCAGAACCGGTGGTGGTGGGATGTGCTGACCCACGGTCGGGAGTCGGCCTACTGCTCCTATTTCGATATCGACTGGGAGCTGGACCCCGACGGCCGGATCGTGTTGCCGGTCCTGGGTTCTGACGACGATGTCGCCGGCCTGCAGATCGACGGTCAGGTGCTGCGGCTCGGTGACCTCGAGTACCCGATCCGCCCGGGCACCGGTGACGGCATCGGTCCGCAAGTCCACGACCGTCAGCACTACAAGCTGATCGGCTGGCGCAACGGCACCTGTGGCTACCGGCGGTTCTTCTCGATCACTTCGCTGGCCGGCCTGCGTCAGGAAGACCGCAACGTGTTCGACGCCACCCACGCCGAGGTAGCCCGGTGGTTCGCCGAGGGCCTGGTCGACGGCATCCGCATCGACCACCCGGACGGACTCTTCGATCCCGCGGGTTACCTGGTCTGGTTACGCGAACTCACCGGACCCGACGCGTGGATCGTCATCGAGAAGATCCTGGCCGTCGACGAGCC
>JAGQTR010000583.1:0-673 GCA_020438915.1 Mycobacterium sp. | reverse complement strand
CTGGTCGAAGCGGCCGGCTTCGACTACTCGGCTACTCCCGAGATCGCCCGCGAACTCAAGGTGACGGCCACCACCGAAACCCTGGCCAGCGAGTTACGCCGGATGTGCCGGGCCGTCGTTGCGGCCACCGGTCGCGACCACGAGCACCTTGGGCCGGCGGTGGCCGCACTGTTGAGCCGGATAGGCGTGTACCGGTCGGACTACCTGACGCTGAGTTCGGTTCTGCCCGTGGCCATCTCCGAGACCACCGCCGGGCAACCTGAGCTGGCTGAGCCGCTGGCACTGCTCACGACAGCACTGGCCGCATCGAGCGAGGTGGGCGCGCGGCTGCAACAACTGTGCGGAGCCGCCACCGCGAAGGCCATGGAGGACTGCCTGTTCTACCGGGACGCCCGGCTGGTATCGCTGAACGAAGTGGGCGGTGAACCACAGCATTTCGGTGTCAGTGCCGCGGAGTTCCACCGGCGGGCAGCCGACCGCGCGACCCTGTGGCCGCAGACCATGACCGCGTTGACCACCCATGACACCAAGCGCGGCGAGGACGTCCGGGCACGCATCGGGGTGCTCTCACAGGTCCCGTCACTGTGGGCCGAGTTGGTGCACGCCTGGGAAACCAGCACCCCATCTCCCGATCCGCTCACCGGGCTATTCCTGTGGCAGAACATCTTCGGCG
>JAGQTR010000582.1:305-1660 GCA_020438915.1 Mycobacterium sp. | reverse complement strand
CATCTCGGCGATCTTGGCCGCGCCCTTGCGGTAGCCGACACTGACGTCGTCGTATCCCGCGTCACGGGCCCAGCGGCGGTTGCCGTCGCACAGCACCGCGATGTGGCGGGGCAATTCCGATCGCGACGGCGATAACCCATGACGCAGACGCATCTCATAGAGCCGGTACATCGGCCCTTTGAGACGTCGCGGAATGAGGTCCACGAGGGTCAAGACTACTGTGGCGCGGGGAAACCCATGCAAGTCAGCGGAGGTGACATGGCTGCCTCGTTTGATCCCGTCGAGTCCCTTGACCCCGTCGATACCGCAGGCTCTGGCCCCAAGGGCTCATCGGGTGAGCCCGAAGACCTTCCCGAGGCCGTCGCCGAGGGCGTCGCTCAATTCCTGGGCAGGCCGCGGGCGCGGGGCTGGATCCACGTGTATTCGGCGTTGGTCGCGGTCGTCGCGGGCGCCACTCTGGTGGCGGTGTCCTGGTCGGTGGAATCGACGCGCGCCGGTATCGCCACCCTGATCTACACCCTGACCATCGTCGCGATGTTCGCCGTGAGCGGCACCTACCACCGGGTGACCTGGACCTCGGCCACCGCCCGCAAATGGATGAAGCGCGCTGACCATTCGATGATCTTCTTGTTCATCGCCGGGAGTTACACGCCGTTCGCGCTCCTGGCGCTGCCTGAGCGCAGCGGAATGACGCTGTTGTGGATCGTATGGGGCGGCGCGTTGGCGGGCGTGGCGCTGAAAATGTTGTGGCCGTCGGCACCGCGATGGCTCGGTGTGCCGCTCTACATCCTGCTCGGCTGGGTGGCAGCCTGGTTCATCGGTCCGATCGCACATGGCGCCGGCGTGGCGGCCGTGGTGCTGCTGATCGTCGGCGGTGCGCTCTACAGCATCGGCGGGGTGCTCTACGCGCTGAAGTGGCCCAACCCGTGGCCCGCGACGTTCGGCCACCACGAGTTCTTCCACGCGTGCACGGCCGTCGCCGCCATCTGTCACTACATTGCGATGTGGTTCGCCGTTTTCTAGGTGAATCCGGCGCGAAACACGACGCTGCCGGTGCGCAGGCGCGCCGGATCGGCTAGAGCTGGGTGACGTTCTCCGGGCCCCAATAGGCTTTCATCGCCGAGATCTTTCCCTCGTCGTCGAAAGCCATGGTGCTGATGATCTCGATGCTCATCTTGCCGCCCTCACCGAGGTCGACGACCAGCCGCCAGAAGAAAGCGACCTCGTGCCCGAGCGCCCGCAGAGTGATGATCTCGCCGCTGCTCTTGACCGACTCGATGCTGGTGTAGAACCCGCGGATCGCATGGGAACCGATGTGCACGTCGCTGCCGACCGGATCCTCGACGGTGGCGTCG
>JAGQTR010000582.1:0-232 GCA_020438915.1 Mycobacterium sp. | reverse complement strand
GTCATGTGCTCGGCACTCGGCATGGCCGCGAGGCTACACGGGGCGACCCAGCGCGGCAGCCAGATCTGCGACGGTGGTGACGGGCAGGTCGCACACCGGTCCACGACAGACATATGCCGCGTCCAGACCCCCCACTCGCGGCCGGTCGATCAGCAACTCCGCAGAGTTCGGCGGGCCACCGACCACCACCGCCCCGCCGGGCGCCAGCCGGCGCGCCGCGCCCAGCAGCTCG
>JAGQTR010000053.1 GCA_020438915.1 Mycobacterium sp. | reverse complement strand
GCATCTCCTCGCTACTGCTCAACACCCGGTGTCCACCGTGCTGCGTCGGTGTTCCGGTCATCTGGGTATGTTATTTTTTCTCAAAAATGCGAGCATCCTACTCATCATCGGGAGCACCGTATGTCGGGAACGGTGCTGGTCACCGGCGGGTTCGGACTCGTCGGCTCGGCAACTGTCAAGCGTTTGGCCGACCTGGGGCGTCGCGTCGTCGTGGCCGACCTGAAGACACCGGCAAACCTCAAGTCTGCCGACACACTGCCCGCTGGTGTCACCGTGCAGTGGGCAGATCTCACCGACGCTGACAGCACAAGCCAGATGGTTTCCGCGGTGGCTCCTGAGGTGATCATCCACCTTGCCGCGATGATTCCACCGCCGATCTACAAAAACCGCGCACTGGCCCGACGGGTCAACGTCGACGCCACAGCCACGCTGGTCGGCATCGCCGAGGCCCAGACCAGGGCCCCTCGTTTCGTCCATGCCTCCAGCAATGCGGTGTTCGGTGTTCGCAATCCGTACCGCGCAGCCGGTCCGCTGACAGCAGACATGCCGATGAGGCACTGCGACCTCTACAGCGCCCACAAGGCCGAGGCCGAGGCCATCGTTCGGGACTCGTCACTTGAGTGGGTGGTGTTGAGGTTGGGCGGGGTACTCAGCGTGGACCCCAGAGCCATGAAATTCAATCTTGATGCGCTCTATTTCGAGAGTGCGCTGCCATCCGACGGCCGGTTGCATACCGTCGATGTCCGCGATGTCGCGTGGGCCTTCGCCGCCGCGACGACCGCCGACGTTGCGCACGAAATACTGCTGATCGCCGGCGATGACAGCCACCGGGTGCTGCAAGGTGACGTCGGGCGGGCACTGGCGGCAGCGCGCGGCCTCAAGAACGGCATGCCCGAAGGCCGCAAAGGCAACCCTGACAGCGACGACGACTGGTTCATCACCGATTGGATGGACACCGCCCGCGCGCAGGAAGCCCTGGGATTCCAGCACTATTCCTGGCAGGCGATGCTCGACGAAGCGGCGCGGCGGGCCGGGCCGTCCAAGTACCTGCTGCGAACCGCGGCCCCCTTGGTCCGCGTGATACTCCGGCGTCGCTCTGCCTATTGGAAACAGCCGGGCCAGTACGCCGACCCGTGGGGTGCGATCCGACGCACGATCGGCGATCCCTCCCCGGACTCGTGATCAGTGGTAGCCGTGCGGGCACGCCGCTGCCCATCAGCGACTCGCACCCCTGATACCTTCGGCCCGATGAGGCCACGCCGCCTATTGATCCGATACGTCGCCGGCCTCACGTCGGCATACGTGCTGACGGTTGCCGAAGTGATCGCGATCGTCGCGGCGCTCATCGGCCGCAGCGTCGTCACCACCGGCAATGTGATCACCCTCGTGGTGGTCGGCGTCGGCGGCACCGCCACGGTGGCTGCGGGCGCGGTGTTGAACGTCGCGCCGTCACTGCGCTGGATGAGCGCTGGACTGACACCCACCGAGGCACAGGTACGCGCCGCGACGAAGGTCATGCGGCGCCAATACCTCATCACGGTCGCGCCGTGGGTACTCGCCGCCGCGATCCTGGTTCCGCTCAACCTCGGCTCGGGGCCGGCGGTCCTCGTTGCGCTGCCCGCAGCGATCCTGTTCGGGGCGATCGCCACGGTGTGCACCGGATTTCTGTTCACACAGCGCACGCTTCGTCCGCTGCTTGCCCGCGTTCCCACCGACTTCGAGCACCCAGCCGCTCCGGGGGTGCGTAGCCGGCTACTGCTGACGTGGACCGTGTGCACGGCCCTGCCGGGCCTGGCGATCGCCCTGCTGCTGATCATGCGCGGCAATGGCTTGCTGCGAGAACACTCCGTTCCGATCGAACTCGCGCTTCTCATCCTGGCATTGGTCGCCGTGGTGCTTGGACTGCGCGCCATGATCGTGGTTTCGACGTCGATTTCTGACCCGGTGAACCAGGTGATCGCCGCAATGGCCGACGTCGAGAAGGGCCACATCGACACCTCCATCGAAGTGTACGAATGGTCTGAGATCGGCCAACTGCAAAGGGGTTTCAACCGAATGGTCGCCGGACTGCGGGAACGCGACCGGCTGCGCGACCTGTTCGGACGGCACGTCGGGGAGGAAGTCGCCCGTCGCGCCGTCGAGCAGGACGCCTCACCGTCGGGCGATGAACGCGACGTGGCGGTCCTGTTCGTCGACCTGGTCGACTCGACGCGGTTGGCATTTGAGCACGAGCCCCATCAGATCGCCCGACTACTCAACGAATTCTTCCGTATCGTGGTCGCAGCAGTCGACGAGCAACATGGGTTGATCAACAAGTTCCAGGGTGATGCGGCCCTTGCAGTGTTCGGCGCCCCCCTGCATATCGACGATCCCACATCGGCGGCTCTGTCCACGGCGCGCGAACTGGCCGTGCAGTTGCGCACGCTTCCAGTGGACTTCGGTATCGGTGTTTCGGCGGGGCCGGTCTTCGCTGGAAATATCGGCGCCGAAAACCGCTACGAATACACCGTGGTCGGCGACGCGGTGAATGAAGCGGCGCGATTGGCCGACTGCGCCAAGGACTTCGACGGCAGAGTGGTGTGCTCGATCGCGGCGATCACCCGAACGAAGTCCGCCGAACGCGAAAGGTGGGCACCCCGAGGGCAGACGGCCCTGCGCGGCAGGTCGCAACCCACAGAGATCTTCGTGCCGTCGCCGGCCGGTTAGCAGTTGCGCACTCCCCGTCATCCCCGACCACCCGATTACTTGCGCGGCAGTCCCAGGATCATCTGAGCGATGATGTTGAGCTGAATCTCCTTGGTGCCGCCGCCGATAAGCTCAGCGGGCAGATGGAAGTACGATTCGACCACCGGTAGCCCCGCCGGGTCGGCCTCCTCGACCAGCGCCGACGGTGCCGACAACTCGAGGGTCGCCTTGAAGGTGCGGCGCAGCATCACGTTCATGGCGACCTTGGCGATGCTGGACGCCGGGCCGGGGGCCTGCCCGTCGAGCAGGCGGCTGACCTCCCGCACCGCCAGCACCTTGATCGCGTTGGCGTAGGCATCGGCCTCGCCGAGGGCGAATACCGCCCGGTTCTGCTCGGGCCCTTCGCGATTGGCCAGGTCCCGCAGGATACCGGCTCGATCGAAATTGACGTAACCGCTGATCGCGACCCTCTCCTGGGCCATCGTCGCGATCGCCAGGCTCCAGCCGTCTGCGGGTCCGCCGAGCAGGAGCTCGTCGGGGACGAAAACGTCGGTGAGAAACACCTCGTTGAAGTGCGCCGCACCGGTCGCCTGCCGGATGGGCTGCAGCTCAATGCCTTCCGAGTTCATGTCCACGATGAAATAGCCAATTCCACGGTGCTTGGCGGCATCGGGATCGGTACGCGCCAGCAGCGCACCGTAGTCGGCGGTTTGAGCTGATGACGTCCAGATCTTGTGGCCGTTGATACACCAGCCGCCGTCGACCTTGGTCGCTCTGGTCGTCAGCGAGGCCAGGTCGGACCCGGCGCCAGGCTCACTGAACAATTGGCACCACCCGAGCTCACCGCGCTGCGTCGGCTGGATGAACCGCTGCTGAATGTGCTGCGGCGCCGAACTGATCAGCGTGGGCAGGATCCATTCGGCGATGCCCAGTGACGGCCGCACCAGGCCGGGCCGTTTGGTGAACTCCTCGTCGACGATCAGCTGCTGCAGCTGCGTCGCCTCGAGGCCCCAGGGCGACGGCCAGTGCGCGGCGATCAGACCGGCCTCGGCAAGGAGCGTGCGCTGCGGCCCTCTAGCCTGGTTCGGGTAGTCACCCTGGCGGCCGGGCCGGTCGTTGCGCAGTGTTTGGGCCTCGTCGAGCACCGCGGCAACACGCTGACGAAACTCAGCCTCGAGGTCGCCGAGCTTGACTGAGACATCCCGGCTTTGGGTGCGCGTCAGCTCACCGAGGGCCTGAGTGAAGCGCCCGGCGGGGCCGATCGAGGCCGCCAGGCTGGTGGCCTTACGCCAGTAGAGGTGCAGATCGTGTTCCCAGGTGTAGCCGATGGCGCCGAACATCGTGAGCGCGTCCAGGACCAGGTCCGGCGCCGGCGCGATCGCCATCAGTGCGGCGCCGGCCGCCGCGATGTGGTTCTGCGCGGGGCTTTCGGTAGCTGATCTCACCGCGTCCCAGGCCGCTGAGGTCGCGAGCTCGCTGCTGATCAGCAACATTGCCGCCTGGTGCTGGAGCGCCTGGAAGGTGCCGATCGGCTTGCCGAACTGTTCGCGGGTCCTCAGGTGCTCGGTTACGGCGTCCACACACCAGCGGATGACCCCGGAGGCGGCGCTTGCCGTCAACGCCACCGTCAGGCACTGTGCGCGGACATCATCGATCCCGCTCAGCAGGTCCTGCGGGCCGCACCGGTACCCGCCCAGGCGTACCACCCCGACATCGAGGGTCTTGTCCGTCCCGTTCTTGGCGTCGATTCCGACCTCGGACCGGTACGGATCCAGCAAAAACCACAGCGTCTGGTCGCCTGCGTGGGCGGCGGCTACGATCACCTGTGCCGAGCACACCCCCGGCACCGGGGTCGAGGTGCCACTCACCGTCCAGCCAGACTCCGAGCGTGTTGGGAGAAAACCGTTGTCGTTGGCGATGATCGCCGCGGCGGTTGCACCTTGGGCGAGCCTGCCCAGCAGCGCCTGCGCCGCGGGCGTGCTGTCGGCCAGCGAGGCGATCGCGCCCGCGGCCACCGTCGGCAACACCGGTCCTGGCAGCAGCGCCGCGGCGGCCGACTCGACCACGCATGCCGTGTCCATCAGAGTGCCGCCCTGTCCACCCACCGCCTCCGGCAGGTGGACCGCGTGAAAGCCGTTGACGACGAAGTCGTCCCACCATTGCGGCGGCTCACCGCCGGCAAGTGCGTCGAATGTCTTGCGCGTCTTCTCGATTGGTGCGTGGCGGACGGCGAACTGCGCGACCGCTTCGGCCAGCTGCTGCTGTTCGGGACTCAGGCCGATCGTCATTACCAGCTCACCCGGATTTTCCCTCCACCATTTGACGAGACGAAACGTCTCGTCTTGTGGCAGACTACGGGCGATGCCCCAGCGTGTAAAGCCGGCGGACCCCTGATGGCGACCCATATCGCTGCACCCCGTCGGCGCAGCGAGAAGTCTCGGATGGCTATCGTCACCGCCACCCGGGAACTGCTGCTGGACCGCGGCTTCGACAAACTCAGCATCGAGGCGGTGGCTGCCCGCGCGGGAGTCGGAAAGCAGACAATCTACCGCTGGTGGCCGAGCAGACACGCGCTCGTCGCTGACGTCATCCTGGAGGACGCCGACAAGATCCTGCTGCCGATCCGGCCGACCGAGGATGTCGTCGCTGATATTTGCCGGTGGTCGGTGCGCCTCGCGACCGCCCTGACGACAGCGCGAGGCAACGCCATGCTGCGCATCCTCACCACAGCCGGGATGGAGCACTCCGACACCGCGACCCGGTTGCGCGCCGGTTTCAGTGCCCCACTGCACGACACCGTGCGCAACCGACTGCTGGCTGAAAATCTCGACCCGCCGACGGCGCGGGATGCCTCCGATGCCATCGTCGGAGGCATCGTTTACGCGATCCTGGGCGAAGGACGCTCGTTCGAGCGCGGCCGGGCCGAATCGATCACCCGGACCGTCCTGCGTGGCATCCACTGGACCTGACCTCGCGTCGCGGTGCTCAACAGAGTTGGATGGAGCCATGGCCGAAGTCAGCTTTTCCCGCACCATCAGCGCCGAACCCGAAGCGATCTGGGACGTCCTGGCAGACTTCGGCGCGCTCAGCACCTGGGCCGATGGCGTCGACCATTCCTGTGTGCTCAGCACCGGTGCAGACGCCGACCCGATCGGTATGACGCGCCGGGTGCAGGTGGGCCGGGACACGTTGGTCGAAACGATCACCGCATTCGCACCGCCGCGACTGCTCGCCTACGACATCTCCGGGCTGCCGTCGATGTTGTCGGCGTCGAACCGATGGAATGTGACCCCTGCCGGCAACGGCCGGACTACCGTAACGCTCACCAGCACTGTCTGGATGAAGCCTCATCCGCTCCGCTTGGTCGTCGAACGTGTCGGCGCGCGGTTGTTCGCGAAGCGATCCAAGCCTTTGCTGGACTCGCTGGCCAGGCACCTAGAGAGGACCCGATGACTTCCCCCACGAGCGGTCACCAGCCCGACATCGTCATCGTGATGACCGACGAGGAACGTGCGGCCCCACCGTATGAAACCGAGCGGATCACCACCTGGCGTGACCAAACGCTGACCGGCAGAAAGTGGTTCGACGAGCACGGTGTCAGCTTTGTGCGCCACTACACCGGCTCGCTGGCCTGCGTACCCAGCCGGCCGACCATCTTCACCGGTCAGTACCCCGACCTGCACGGTGTCACCCAGACCGACGGCATCGGAAAGGCCCACGACGACTCGCGACTGCGCTGGCTGCGCCGCGGCGAGGTGCCCACGCTCGGCAACTGGTTCCGCGCAGCGGGCTATGACACCCACTATGACGGCAAGTGGCATATCACCCATGCCGACCTGACCGACCCGGCCACCGGAGAGTCGCTGGCCACCAACGACGACCGCGGGGTCGTCGACGCCGACGCGGTGCGCCGTTATGTGGATGCCAATCCGCTTGACCCTTACGGATTCTCGGGATGGGTCGGCCCGGAGCCGCACGGGGGGAAGCTCGCCGACGCCGGTATCCGCCGCGATCCGCTGATCGCCGACCGGGTCGTGGCCTGGCTTGAGGACCGCTACGCGCGGCGCCGCGCGGGTGACCCCGCCGCGCTGCGGCCGTTCCTGCTGGTGGCCAGCTTCGTCAACCCGCATGACATCGTGCTGTTCCCAGCGTGGGCGCGACGAAACCCGATCCAGCCGTCACCCCTGGATCCGCCGCCGATCCCACCCGCACCCACCGCGGAGGAAGACCTCTCGACCAAACCGGCCGCTCAGATCGCCTTCCGCGAGGCCTATTACTCGGGCTACGGTCCGGCGCGGGTGATCGAGCGCACCTACCAGCGCAACGCGCAGCAATACCGGGACCTCTACTACCGGTTGCACGCCGAAGTCGATACCCCGATCGACCGGGTGCGCCGCGCGGTCACCGAAGGCGGGACCGACGGCGGGCCCGATGACACCGTCCTGGTGCGTACCGCCGACCACGGTGACCTTCTGGGCGCCCACGGCGGCCTGCACCAAAAATGGTTCAACCTCTACGACGAGGCAACCCGGGTACCGTTCGTGATCGTCAGGGTCGGCACGCACCCGACGTCGCCGCGCACGGTGACCGCGCCGACGTCACACGTCGACCTGGTACCGACACTGTTATCGGCCGCCGGAGTCGACGTCGACGCCGTTTCGGCTTCCCTGGGCCGGTCATTCTCCGAGGTTCATCCGCTGCCGGGTCGCGACCTGATGCCGGTGGTCGACGGTGCTGCGGCCGACGACGGGCGGGCGGTGTACCTGTTGACGCGCGACAACATGCTCGAAGGCGACAGCGGCGCCTCGGGGCTGGCACGGGCGCTGAAGTTGACGTCGAATCCGCCTGCCCCGCTGCGCATCCGGATTCCCGCCCACACAGCGGCCAACTTCGAGGGCATGGTGGTGCGCGTGGACGAATCGGCCGCACAAGGCGGCCGTGGGCATGTGTGGAAGCTGGTACGCACCTTCGACGACCCGGGCACCTGGACCGAACCGGGCGTGCGTCATCTTGCCGCCGACGGGATGGGGGGTCCGATGTACCGCAGCGACCCACTCGAGGACCAGTGGGAGCTCTACGATCTGACCGACGATGCGGTAGAAGCGCGCAACCGCTGGACCGATCCCGAGCTGCACGATCTGCGCGCCTACCTGCGGACACAGCTCAAACACGTACGCGCGGAGTCCGTTCCCGAGCGGAACAATCCCTGGCCGTACGCTGCCCGTCGGTCTCCCCGCACGTCCCCGCGATGGGCACCGATGCGCGCTGTGCGCGAACTGCTGGGCAAAGATCAGCCCACCCAGTGAACCGCCGTCCGCGCAGACCTCGCCAAACCCGGCCCGCGAATCAGCGATCCTCGGTAACGTCGCGCAAATGCTAATTGCCGCGCTGCGCGACATGCAGTGGCGCAAACGGCGCTTTGTCATCGCGGTGCTCAGTACCGCCATCATCTTCGCGATGACGCTGGTACTCACCGGGCTCGCGAACGGCTTCCGGGTGGAGGCCGATCGGACCGTCAACGCCCTCGGCGTCGATACGTTCGTGGTGAAGGCCGGCGCGTCCGGCCCGTTCGTGGGGGCTACGCCGTTCGCGCCGACCGAACTTCGACGGATCGCGGCCGCACCCGGGGTAGATGCAGCAGCCCCGCTGGTGTACGCCGGCGGCACGATCACCGAGGGCGATTCGACGCGCAATGCCAACTTGTTCGGCGCTCCCAAGGACGGGCCGGGTATGCCGGCCACCTCGCAGGGCCGGGCACCGGCGACGCCCGACGAGGTCGCGGTGTCGAGCACGCTGGGACGCCAGGTGGGCGATGACATCGAAATCGCATCGACCAAGCTGCGCATCGTCGGCATCGTGGAGAACTCCACCGCGTTGGCCAACCTGCCCAACATCTTCTTCACCACCAAGGGCGCTCAGGAGTTGGTATACGGCGGTCAAGCGCTGGTCGCATCGATCGGGATCCGGGGCGATCTCGGGGAGGTTCCCGCCGGCTATCAGGCCGTGGACCGCGAGGGCGCGACCGCCGATCTGCTGAGACCGCTCAAGGTTGCCGTCGATGCGATCTCGATCGTCGCGGTCCTGCTGTGGATCGTGGCGGCGTTGATCGTCGGCTCGGTGATCTACCTTTCCGCGCTCGAGCGTTTGCGAGATTTCGCGGTGTTCAAGGCCATCGGCGTCCCGACCCGCGAGGTAGCCGCCGGATTGGCCATGCAATCGGTCATCGTGGCGCTGCTGGCCGCGATTGTGGGCGTCGCGCTCTCCAAGATGCTCGCGCCGCTGTTCCCGATGCAGGTCATCGTCCCCGGAGAGGCCTTCGTGGCATTACCCGTGCTCGCCGTCGTGATCGGTCTGGTGGCCAGCGCCACCGGGCTTCACCGCGCGGTGTCCGTCGATCCCGCGCTGGCGTTCGGAGGTCCTTAGCCGTGGGTGATCTGTCCATTCAGAACCTGGTGGTCGAGTACTCCATGGGCGGCCAAGCGGTCCGACCGATCGATCATTTCAACCTCGACGTGGCCGCCGGTTCGTTGGTGATCCTGCTGGGCCCCAGCGGTTGCGGAAAGACGACCTTGCTGTCCTGCCTCGGCGGCATCCTGCGTCCGCAGTCCGGGGCGATCAAGTTCGGCGACGTCGAAGTCACCTCGCTGGACAACCGTGCGCTGTCGAACTACCGGCGCGAAACGGTCGGCATCGTGTTCCAGGCGTTCAACCTGGTCCCCAGCCTGACCGCCCTGGAGAACGTGACGGTGCCGATGCACGCGGCCGGCATGTCCCGTCGCGAGGCGCGCGAGAAGGCTGTGGAACTGCTCACCCGCGTCGGCTTGAAGGACCGGATGTCCCACCATCCAGGGGATCTGAGCGGAGGACAACAACAGCGCGTCGCGGTGGCGCGGGCCATTGCGCTGGATCCCCCGCTGGTGCTGGCCGACGAGCCGACGGCGCATCTGGACTTCATCCAGGTCGAGGAGGTGCTGCGACTGATCCGCGAACTCGCCACCGGTGACCGAATGGTGGTCGTCGCCACCCACGACAGCCGGATTCTGCCGTTGGCCGATCGCATCGTCGAGCTGGTGCCGGAGTTCGCCTCCACGGACCGCGAGCCCCAAACCGTGGAGCTGGAGGCCGGCGACGTGCTCTTCGAACAGGGCACGATGGGCGACCTGATCTACGTCGTGCGCGAGGGTGAGGTCGAGATGGTGCGCGAACTGGCCGGCGGTGGCGAGGACCTGCTGAAGGTGGCTGCGCCCGGCGACTATTTCGGTGAGATCGGCCCGCTGTTTCACCTGCCGCGCAACGCGACGGTGCGGGCGAAAACCGATGCGACGGTCATCGGCTACACCGTGCAGGCGTTCCGTGAGCGGCTCGGAACCGGCGGGGTGCGCGATCTGATCGAGCACCG
>JAGQTR010000581.1 GCA_020438915.1 Mycobacterium sp. | reverse complement strand
GGTCTCACGGTACTGCCCCAACTGGTCGAGGCCGCGCTGGCAACCCATCCAGCTGTGGCCGAGTGTGCGGTGTTCGGCGTCACCGACGAACGGCTGGGACAGCGGGTGGTGGCCGCTGTGGTGGTCGAACCGGGTGCGACGATCACGCTGTCGGAACTTCGCTCGCACGTCACCGGTTCACTGCCGTCGACCGCTGCGCCGCGGCAGCTGCACATCCTCGACACGATTCCGCGACGCGGTATCGGCAAGGTCGACCGTCGGGGACTCGCCCGGGTGTTCGGCTCCGCCGAACCGTAGCCCTGCCCATCCCGCGCGCGCATGATTGAGGGTATGAGCCGAGAAGTCACCACGGTCGAGGAACTCCGCGCGATCGTCGGGTACCCGAACGCTGCGGTCGCCAACAAGGTCTGCGCCAGGCTGTCGGTCATCCACCAGCATTGGCTGGCACATTCGCCGTTGGGTTTCGTGGCGACAACGGATGCCCATGGCCGTGTCGACGTCTCCCCGAAAGGCGATCCGGCCGGCTTCGTGCACGTCCTCGACGAGAAGACGATCGCAATTCCCGAGCGGCCCGGCAACAGACGGGTGGACGGTTATCTCAACGTGCTGCAACGCCCGCATGTGGGCACCCTCTTCGTCATTCCGGGACGCGGCGACACCCTGCGGATCAACGGGACCGCCCGCGTCATCGCCGACTCCGACTATTTCGATGCGATGGCGGTGCAGGGCAAACGCCCCCTCCTGGCCCTGCAGATCGACGTCGAAGAGGTGTTCTTCCACTGCGCCAAGGCTTTCCTGCGGTCCGACGCCTGGAAACCCGCGAGCTGGGATCCGGACGCGGTGCCCGGCGCCGCACAGCTGGCCAGGGCGATGCGGGCCGACATGAGCGCCGACGAATTGGAGAAGTACTACGCCGAGGAGAACATGCGCAAGATGCTCTACTGAGTGCCCGGGCACCCGTCAGCCGCCCGGGTGCCGATGCCTTCGGACAATTTGGGCACCGTTGCCGCCGCCGAGGGCGCGCAAAACGCCAGCACACCCCGGGGTGTCGTGTACAAACACGCGCGCTCGCGCAAGATGGGGGGATGCGGAAGGAGGCGATGGCGGTCAGCGCCGCGGTGATACTCGTCATCGCCGCGTTCCTCATCCCCCACCTCGACCTGAGCATCACCCCGCTGATCAACGCCACGCCCGAACGTTTCCGCACCTTCGCCGGGACCGCGCCGATCTTCGGCTGGTGGATGCCGCACGCCGGTCCGGGCACCATCCCAGCGGTGGCGATCGCCGCCGCGGCGGTGCTGTGGGGGCCCTCGCTGGCGCAACGCCTGCCCCGGCGCTGGTTGCCCTGGACGGCGTGGGCGGTGTCCTGCGCGTGGGCGTTCAGCCTGGCCATGATCGACGGTTGGCAGCGCGGGTTCGCCGGCCGGCTCACCGCACGCCATGAGTACCTGCGCCAGGTTCCCAGCGTCACCGACATCGGAGAGGCGCTCCGCACGTTCTCCAGCAGAATCCTTGATTACCAGCCTGATTCGTGGATCACCCACGTGTCGGGCCATCCACCAGGCGCGCTGTTGACCTTTGTGTGGCTGGACCGCATCGGGTTGGGCGGCGGCGCCTGGGCGGGGTTACTGTGCCTGCTGGCCGGCTCCAGCATCGCCGCCGCGATTGTGGTCGCGGTGCGGGCGCTGGCCGGCGAGGACACCGCCCGGCTGGCGGCGCCGTTCGCAGCGGTGGCACCTACCGCAATCTGGATCGCGGTGTCCGCGGACGGCTACTTCGCGGGAGTGGCAGCGTGGGGGATCGCGCTGCTGGCCCTGGCGGTCAGCAAGACCGCTCGCCTGCCGCTGCTGGCGGCGGCGGCGGGTTCAGGCCTGCTGCTGGGCTGGGGAATCTTCCTCAACTACGGGTTGGCGCTGATGGCCCTGCCCGCGGCCGCGGTGCTGCTGAGCGCGGCCAGTTGGCGGGCCGCACTGGCGACGCTGGGGACCGCGGCGTTGGCCGCGCTGCCGATCGTGCTGGTGTTCCTGGCCGCCGGATTCTGGTGGTTCGACGGATACCTGCTGGTGCAGGAACGCTACTGGCAGGGAATCGCCAACGACCGCCCGTTCCAATACTGGGGCTGGGCAAACCTGGCATCGGTGGTCTGCGCCATCGGGCTGGGCAGCGTGGCGGGAATCGGTCGGACCTTCGACCTCGCGGCGATCCGGGCGCGGTCCGGGCTGCACCTGCTGGTGCTGGGCGCGCTTCTGGCGATTCTGTTCGCCGACCTGTCCCGTCTGAGCAAGGCCGAAACCGAACGCATCTGGCTGCCGTTCACCGTCTGGCTCGTTGCCGCAGCCGCGCTGCTTCCACGTCGGTCACACCGATGGTGGTTGGCGCTCAACGTCATCGGTGCGCTGGCGATCAACCATCTGATTCTGACCAACTGGTAACCGTCGAGCCAGAAAGTGGTACAGCGGGACACCGGCCCACACCACCACCAGCGAAACCCACAGACCCAACGGGTAGTTGCGGTCCAGCACTGTCGGGTTGTCCGGTTTGAGCCCGGGTTTGTCGTACACCGGCACGGCCAGCAACACCACCACCACACTGCACAGCGCCGCAACCGCGACCGGGGACTGCCAACGCGCCGGCAACAACCGTCGCCACGCCAATCCGGCCGCCGCGCACAGCGGTGCGAACACGAAGTCGTGTACCACCACACCGACGCCCGCCCACACCGCGATCCGCAGCAGCACGGTGGGCGAGAAATCCCACAGCAGCACCGCGCCGTATGAGCCGACCGCGGCCCCGGCGGCGATCAGAAGGATCCGCACAATCGTCATCCGACGACCTCGAGACGCGTCAACCACTTCGTCTGCAACACGCCGGGTCTGCTCGGCGCGATCAACCGGCATGGATAGCCGTGGTCGAGGTTGAGGGTTTGGCCGTTGATCTTCAGGGCGATCAGCGTCATCTCGTCACGGGTGTGACGGGCAGGCAGCACGGTGCGCGAGTACGGCCCCGGCGGCTCCAGCGAGATCATGCGCACGTCGGAGCCGGCCGATGCCCCCACAGTGGCGACCAAGTCCGCCAGCGCCACGCCGGTCCATTCCGCCTCGGCGCTCCAGCCCTCGACACAGGCAATCGGCAGCCGGTGTGTCGTCTGCCGCATCGCCTGCAGATCGGCGAGGGTGAACACCTGGTTCCGGTCGCCGTTGGTGACTGTCAGCCGGTAATCCGGTGAGCGCGCCGCGCGCACCACCCCGGCCGCGATCGCCGACCGATTGATCGGAACACCCTGCGGTCCTTCACCGGAACGGGGGGCCAGCACCGAGACTCGCCGTAGCAGCGGAACCGTCTGGCCGACGGTCAGCACCGTGGCCAGCGCCACGGCCAGCCAGGTGCCGCGCAGCACGGTGCGGCGTGACGGTCCCGGTGGAAGAACCACGTCGCCGCCCTGGGCGATGTCGGCTATCGGCTCGCCGAGTGCCCGCCGGACCGCCGGCAACTTGACGCCGATATGTACGACGACCGCACCGACCGCCACATACGACATCGCGTAATGAGCAGTGGTGAAGAAGAACTTGAACGCATACCACTGCGCGATGTTGAGCAGTCCGGTGCTGAGCTGAAACAGCATCGACGCCACCAGCACCAGGATCGACGCCCGCTCCAGCTGACGGACCACACCGCCGAAGACCGGCCGCTCGAACAGTTTCGGCCAGACCGACCAGAGCTTCACGACCAGCAGCGGAATCGCGGCGATGCCGGTGGCGACGTGCAGCCCCTGGGTGAGCCGGTACAGCCAGACCGGCCGGGTCGGCCACCAGAACCAGGGCTGCGGATGCAGGATGAAATGACTGATCAGACCCGTCAGGAAACACACCGCGACTGCGACACCCAGGGCCACGCCCACCCGCGCGGTGATCGCCATCCCGCGCAGTGAAGTGGTCAAGTCGCGGCCAGGCTGGCGACCACCCGGCTGCCGAT
>JAGQTR010000052.1 GCA_020438915.1 Mycobacterium sp. | reverse complement strand
GGTGTCCGGGTCGTGCGGATCGCCGACGACGACCTGGCTCATCACCTCGGCCACACCGGCGACGAAGTCGTCGTAGAGATCGCGCGCCACCAAGGCCCGGGTCGCGGCCGTGCAGTCCTGCCCGGTGTTGATCAGCGAACCGGCCACCGCACCCTGAATCGCGGCGTCGAGATCGGCGTCGTCGAACACCACGAACGGCGCCTTACCGCCGAGCTCAAGCTGAGTGCGGTGCCCGTGTACCGCCGCAGCGGCCATGACCCTGCGTCCCACTGCCGTCGACCCGGTGAAGGTCACCACATCGACGCCGGGGTGCCCGGCCAACGCGGTGCCGACGTCGGCACCGGCCCCAGTGACCACGTTGAACACCCCGTCGGGCAGCCCGGCCTCGCTGGCCAACCGGGCCAGCGTCAGCGTCGTCAGCGGGGTGATCTCGGCCGGCTTGATCACCACCGAACACCCGGCGGCCAACGCGGGCAACACCTTCCACACCGCCATCTGCAGCGGATAGTTCCACGGTGTGATGGTGGCGACCACTCCCACGGCTTCGCGGCGAATCGAGGACGTGTGGTCGCCGGAGTACTCCGCGGTCGCCTTGCCTTCGAGGTGCCGTGCGGCACCGGCGAAGAACTCGATGTTGTCGACGCTGCCGGGGACGTCGAACTCCGTTGCCAGCCGCACCGGCTTTCCGGTCTGGCTGACCTCCTCGGCGACCAGGACGTCGGCCGACGCGGCGGCCAGCTCGGCAAGCTTGGCCAACACCGTCGAGCGCTCGGCCGGGGTGGCGCCGGACCAGCCGGCCAACGCGGCGCGCGCCGAGGCCACCGCGGTATCGACGTCGCCGGCCCGGGCCAACGCCATCGTGGCGACGGCGGTTCCCGTCGCGGGATTGATCACCGTGTGCTCGGGGCCTCCGGTCATCACCGGCGCACCGTCGATCCAGCTGCCCGCAATCGTCATGGAGCAACGCTATCGGGGCCCGGCATCCGCGCGAAGCATTACCGCCCCAACAACTACCGGGAACAAGCGAATTCATGGCCACAGTTGCCTGGTACGACGAATTCCGTGCACAATCACTGGCATGGCCAACCCGGATGTTCCGCGCGCCGTCAGCCCCGTCTCGTTCCGCGCGAACCATTCCCGCCCCGGGGTCTCATTTCCCCTCGACGACCTGTCCAAGGCGATCATCGAGAAGCTCCAGGAGGACGGCCGCCGCTCCTATGCGGGTATCGGCAAGGCCGTGGGACTCTCCGAAGCCGCCGTACGCCAGCGGGTCCAGCGCATGGTCGACGCCGGGGTGATGCAGATCGTCGCGGTCACCGATCCGATGCAACTCGGCTTCGCCCGGCAGGCCATGATCGGAATCCGCTGCACCGGGAACACCACCGAGATCGCCGAGCAGCTCTCGGCGATCGACGAGGTCGACTACGTGGTGCTCACCGCCGGCACATTCGACGCCATCGTGGAGGTGGTCTGCGAGGACGATGAGAGCCTGCTCGAGGTGCTCAACACCCGGATCCGGGCGGTGCCGGGAGTGATGTCCACCGAGACCCTGGTTTATCTGAAACTGATCAAGCAGCAATACAATTGGGGCACACGATGACCTCAACCGATGTCGCGCCGCAGACTTCGTCGGATCTGGCAGCCAAGGCCAACCGCCATCTCTGGGGACATTTCTCCCGGCACGGCGCGGGCATCACCCCACCGATAATCACCCGCGGCGAAGGTGTGCACATCTGGGATGACCAGGGCCGCCGCTACATCGACGGACTCTCGGGTCTGTTCGTGGTCCAGGTCGGGCATGGCCGCAGTGAGCTCGCCGAGGCCGCGGCCAAGCAGGCCGAGACGCTGGCGTTCTTCCCGCTGTGGTCCTACGCCACGCCGACGGCGATCGAGCTGGCCGAACGGGTCGCCCATTACGCCCCGGTTGATCTGAACCGGGTGTTCTTCACC
>JAGQTR010000580.1 GCA_020438915.1 Mycobacterium sp. | reverse complement strand
CGGGCGTCGGCCACGTGCGACAGACCGAACGTCGCAGCCGCGATCAGTCGCCCGCCGAACACGCCGAAGGCCCGCTCCGCGAGAGTGCCCAGCGCCGCCCGATAGCCGGCCTCCTCCGTCCACACCGTGCCGATCGGGATGCGCAGCAACAGCCACCGGCCGGTCGGCGCCGGCAGTACCCTCTCGGCCATCCCGTCGCGGACCGACGGAATGGCCGTGCCCGCGGCGACGCCGACTACCACCGGGGCGGTGGCAACCAAACCCCACCGCAGGCCCGCCCACAGTGTCGGCGGCCGCAGGCCCAGCGGCGCACGCGCCTGGGCGGACATCGCGGCTGCGAACAACGCGTGCGGAACCGGATGCCATCGCGAGGGAATCCGGGGGGTCGCCACGCTCCATCCGATGAGCACCGCCGCCAGTGCAGCTGTCCGCGCCTTTTCGCGCACTATTTCACGCCGTCGGCAAAGTGGTTCTGCTGCAGGGCATCCCGGATCCGCTCGGTATCGGCGGTAGTCCACCCCGGCGGTGCGGCGACGCCCACCCAACCATCGAGAATGAAGTCGCCGTAGTTGTGCCCGTGCCCTCCGGGGACCGAAGTGGCGTTGGTCATATCCGCCGCGACCTGCCAAAACGTGATGATCGGATACCACCGCATGGACGCGGTCCGATCGTGCCCGGGCGGTTCTGCAAGCCAGTCGGGACGGGTGAACAACAGGTCCTGCGACCACCACACGATCGGGTCCGAGGAGTGCTGCAGGAACAGCACCCTGGTGCCCTCCCACGGAGGTGCGCTGTCCCTGGCGATCTGACGTGCGTCGTTGCCCTGCGAGAACCGCACGGTCCGGCCGTTGTCATAGCGTGGCTGCACCTCGGGTGTGTTCGGATCGCGGCGGACCGTGAGCCCGTGCCACAGCGGGCTGGCGTTGGGCGGACCCACCCAAAGCACCGAGGAGAATCCCATCCGCGAGATGTCGGGGAGCCAGTCGAACGCACCCTGACCGGCCATCGACCCGAGGCTTTCGCCGTAGAGCAGTAGCTGCGGGCGCCGGTCCGGCGGCAGTTGCGCCCACCTGTCGTGCACGGCGTCGATCATCATCCGGCCCGAGGCCATCGACTTCTCTTGGTCGCCGAGGAACGAGATCCAGCTCGGCAGATACGAGTACTGCGACCCAACGATGGCGGTGTCGCCGTTGTACATCATCTCCAGCGACATACTGGCAACCGGATTGATCCATCCGGTACCGGTGGTCGGGGCGATCACCAGCACCTCCCGGTCGAAGGCACCGCTGCGCTCGAGCTCACTGAGCAGCAACGCCATCCGGGCCTCCGGGGTGTCGGCCGATTGCAGACCCACATAGACGCGGACCGGCTCCTTGGCGGGCCGTCCGTTGATCCGCGACAGCTCGTCGGCGTGAGGACCGGCCGCGACGAAGTTGCGTCCCTGATATCCCAACGAGTCCCACGCTGCGAAAGACTCTGGGCTGCCCGACCTTTCGGGTTGCTGAGGTTGGGTCACGCCTTCCCTGGTCGTGGAGTTCTGCGGCTGGAACACCCGGTTGGCTCCGGCCAGGAAACCACGCAGCAGCAAACCGTTGGTCAGCGTGATCACCAGCACCACCACGATCGCGGTCCCGATGAAGAGGGCCACCTCGTCGGACAGGCGCCAACGGCGGATGAAGAAGCGGGCCATCGTCTTGATGACGTCCAGCAGCACCCGTGAGCCCGCCACACAGACGCCGCCGGTCACGACGGCGACGACCACGGTACGCAGATAGCTGGCCGTGGTGGGACTTTCGGCATCCATCAGCGCAGCGACCTGACGCTGCCAGGCCGCTGCCGGGACCAGCATCAGCACGCAGGCCGCAGCCGAGGTCACGACCGTGCCCGCCTTCATCGCGTAGGACACCCGTGCGGTCGGCGGCCACCACCGCCGACCCGCCAGCAGGAACCGCCGCACCAATTTGGACGCCAGCACCCCGATGCCATAACCGATCGCGGCGGTGATACCGCCGATGAGTCCCTGGAACAGCCAGTCCCTGGGCAGCAGCGACGGCGTCAGCGACAGACAGAAGAACAGCGCGCCGAACGCGATGCCGGTGAAGTCCAGCCGCAACAGGCTCCACGCCCACAGATAGACGGGATTTTTTTCGGGTACCTGCGCCCTCACCCGAACAACCCGGGCAGCACGCCCTCCGAGGTGCTCCGCAGCTGCGCGAGGGTCACCGTGAACAGTCCCTGCACCTCGACGGCCGCTTCGCCGCCGTCGGGGCCCTGATCGACCACACCGATTCGGCGTGCAGGCAGCCCGCGGGCCTGGCACATCGCGGTGAACCTGCTCTCCTCGGTACGCGGGACCGCCACGAGTACCCGTCCGGCCGACTCGCTGAACAGCATCACAAATGCATCGGACCCCTCGGGGAGGACTATGCGGCACCCGGTTTCACCGGCCAGCGCGGCCTCGACCACCGCTTGGATCAGTCCGCCTTCGGATAGGTCGTGAGCAGCCGACACCAGGCCGTCGCGCGATGCGGCGGTCAGCACGTCGGCCAACAGCCGCTCTCGCTCCAGGTCGACCGTGGGCGGCAAACCGCCGAGATGATCGGCGGTGACCTGGGCCCAGATCGATCCGTCGAACTCATCGCGGGTCTCGCCGAGCAGGATCAGTGTCTCTCCGGGTTCGGCGCCGAGGCCGGTGGGAATACGTCGACTCACATCGTCCAGCACACCGAGCACGCCCACCACCGGCGTGGGCAAGATCGCGGTGCTGCCGGTCTGGTTGTAGAAGCTGACGTTCCCGCCCGTTACCGGAATACCCAGTGCGACAGCGCCATCGGCCAGACCGCGTACCGCCTGCGAGAACTGCCACATGACGCCGGGATCC